>JBKJWE010000188.1:0-2636 GCA_046717045.1 Nitrospiraceae bacterium
GATGAGCGCCGACGAGCAGGATCGCGGGCTACCCGGCCCTCTCGCCATATGCTCACAGGAAGTGGATCATGGGGGCGATTGATCTCAGGCTTCGGTTGAGCAGGGTTCTTCGCGGGGATTACGGTGACAGCACTGGACTGCACCCCGTCGGTGAGACACGGTAATTTCTGTGACAATGCTGGTCGTTCCGGGCTCCGACGAACTCATCGTCGAGGTCCGCGTCGCGCCGCAGGATATCGATCAACTGACGATCGGACAGCACGCCGTGCTGCGCTTCGCCGCCTTCAACCAGCGCACCACCCCTGAAATCGCCGGACGGTTGAAGGTCGTCTCCGCCGACACGGCGCAGGACCCAAAAACCGGCGCGTCGTACTACCTTGGCCGCATCAGCATCTCGAGCGATGAGGTGGCCCGGTTGAAAGGCTTGAAGCTCGTGCCCGGCATGCCGGTCGAGGCATTCCTGCAGACCTCGGATCGCACCGTGCTGTCCTATCTGGTGAAGCCGCTCGAAGACCAGGTCATGCGCGCGTTCCGCGAGCGGTAGTGCCGTCATTCCGGGCGCGCATGATCGCGCCCTCTCCCCTTGTGGGCTACGGCATTCGCAGGTTTGATTCGGTGGTCGGCGCCGATTGGCTTGGTTGTCAAGAGTCGTCGCTGGATGATTTCCGGATTCCATGGATACCTGCCTTTCTGATTCACTGCTGCCAACCATGATTGGAGGCGGCGATGAATGCGGAAGAACAGCATCGCATCGGGTATTTTGGCGATGTGCGTCGCGAGCGAGCAGGAGCGACTTTGCTTGAACGGGTGGTGGCCACCGGCTCGCTGGTGTTGCGTCAGATCGGTGGCGATCGGGCCGGAGAGCTGTCGGCCAATCGCTTTTTGGGTTCGGCAGATGTGACACCCGAGGAGATCCTGCAGACGGTAGGGCGACGAACGGCATTGGCGTGTGCCGGACGACGCGTCGTGGCCGCCCAGGACACGACTGAGATCAACTTCAAGGGTCGGGATCGGCGCCGCGAAGGGCTCGGTCCGGCGGGTGACGGAAAGACGCCGGGTTTTTTCTGCCACGCGATGGTTGCGATCGATGCCGATGACGAAGCGCTGCTCGGCGTGGTGCACGCATGCATCTGGACGCGTTCAACGAAGCGGGTAGTGGCGCGCCGATCACGCGACGTGGAGGACAAGGAATCCTTTCGCTGGATCGAGGCATCGACGATTGCCGGTGATCTTTTCAGCTCTGCCGCGCAACTGATCGTGGTCGGGGATCGGGAGTTCGATATCTATTCTCAGTTCGTCCGCGTACCGCCAGACGCGCATTTGATCGTGCGTGCCGCGCACGATCGCAGGCTTGCCGACGACGAGCGTCTGTTCGATGCGCCGTCCGATTGGCGCGCGTTCGGCGCCATGGATATTAGCGTTCCGCCCAAGCGACCTGGCGACGCTGGACGGACCGCCCGGGTGGCGCTGAAGGCAGGATGCGTATGCATCGTCAGGCCGCGCCATGGCGCAGCGAGCGATCCCAAAACCGTGACCCTTAACTATCTGGAGGTGAGCGAGATCAACCCACCCAAGGGTCAGACTGCGATCAAGTGGCGCCTGCTCACCACCCTGCCGGTTGCCGGAGAAGCCGACGAGTTCGCCGCCGCCCAGGAGATTGTGCGCCTCTATCGGCTGCGCTGGCGGATCGAGCAGGTGTTCCGTGGCATGAAGAGCGACGGGCTGTGCCTGGAGGAAACTCAAGTCACACAGGCTGCCCGGCTGTTCAACCTCGCAGCCATCGCGCTTGTGGCCGCAGCGCGCACGATCCAACTGGTCGATGCGCGTGATGGAAGCTCGCGTCCGGCGACTGATGTCGCCGACCAGGACGTCATCGCCGCCGCCGCAGTTATCGGCCCGACGCTCGAACGCGGCACGGCACGCCAGAAAAATCCATACGAGCCCGACTCGCTCGCTTGGCTCTCGTGGATCGTCGCGCGCCTCGGAGGGTGGAATTGCTACTACAAACCACCCGGTCCCAAGACTATGCGAGCTGGTTGGGACAAGCTCGCCGCCATGGCAACCATCTATGCCGTTACCGTGGCTCAGAAAAATGTGTGAATCCCGTAGCCCACAAGGGGAGAGGGCGCATTAACGCGCGCGCAATCTGCATCCTTCAGGTATTGTTGGCACTAGTCCAACTATGCCGGAGAGCCTGGAGCATGCGCGAAAATCAGGCGGCCGCCCTCAGCCCTGACTCGGTCATTGAGCAGATGAGACATAACGGCGTGTCGCACGTGGTCTGGCTTCCGGACAGCGAAACGAACCACCTTTTCCTCAAGATGCGTCAGGACGATTCACTCGCGCTTGTGGGCGTATCGCGGGAAGGTCACGCCTGCTCGATCGCCTCCGGCCTTTACGCCGGCGGGGCCAAGCCCGTTATTCTGATCCAGAACACCGGCCTGCTGGAGTCCGGAGATTCATTGCGTGGCTGGCTCTTCAACCTCATGGCTCCGGTCGTCTTTCTGGTCGGTTACCGCGGGTACACGCGTCACGGCGTCAACAAGGACAGCGCGGCAACCTACACCGAGAGATTCCTGATGGTGTTCGATCTGCCGTTCTACATGATCGAGAGCAACGACGACGCAGACCGTATC
>JBKJWE010000189.1:0-2530 GCA_046717045.1 Nitrospiraceae bacterium
TGGCTGGGGCCAAGCCGGACGACGCCTGGTCAGTGACCTCCAAGATCACACGGACGCAAGATCGGCACTTTTCCGTTGCTGAGCCAACCAAAGAATCTTCTCAAGCAACACCTGCGTGGGAATTGCCGACAGCCCAGGCGCCGACCAGTTCCTTCTCAACCGCGAATGCTGCGCCGGATGCGGAGTGGGCCTCGGTGGCGCAATCGCCAAGGTCGGACGCCCTTGCGCCTGGACGTTCCATCCGTGAACAGCTGGAGGCCTATTTCCAGGCTGGGAAGCAGACGGAAGCGGAAGTCTTTCTCAGTCGTCTCGTGATCACCAAACCGGCCGATGCGGAGGCGCGGGAACTTTTGGGGCGCGTGCTCGAATCCAAAGGCGATCACGCCGGTGCGGCGTTGCAGTATTCATTCGCCCTCGAATTATTGATGGGGAGTGCGGATCGCCCCACGCTCTCGGATCTTGAGCCGTTGTATATAAAGGTCAAAGAGCTGGCTCCCGCCAGCCCGGTCGTGACGAAGCTCGCGGCCACGTTCGCGCCGCCGCCTCCCGTGACTCCTGCTGCCCCGGCCGTGAAAGTAGACGAGCCGGTTGAACCAGCGGATCCGATCGATCCGGAGACGCATTACACCTTGGGGGTGGCCTACAGGAATATGGGATTGCTCGACGAAGCCAAAGAAGAGTTTACGCTGTCGATGAAGGGGACCGATTTCTTCATGGATTCGTGCCTGATGCTGGCGATGTGTCTCAAGGAGCAAGGGGAGGGCCAGGCGGCCAGCGTTCAACTCGAGCACCTGCTGAACGATGCGCGTTGCCAAGGGGCAAAAGCGCAGGCCATTCGCTATGAGTTGGGGTTGCTCTACGAGATGCAAGAACAGTGGACAAACGCTGTTACCATGTACGAAGCCATTCCAACCTTCCACGACGTGCCGCAACGACTCGACACGATTCGTGCGCAGAGGCCGGAGCATCCTGCGTCGGCTGCTCCCGGGGCTCTTCGATACGCGAGTCACTAGCCCGCATTATTCATAAACGTTTCTATCGCGGCTCCGCGCGTCTGTCTCGCCCGGCGACCGCGCGATTTCAGTACAAACCGTCATAAATAATGCGGGCTAATCGATCTTCACGCGGTTCGGGGCTGGTCGTCCCTCCAAGACCGCGTCGATATTCTTCAGACAAATCATCCCCATCTGCACTCTCGTGTACCAGGTCGCTGATCCCAGGTGAGGAAGCAGGACTACCTGGTTGAGTGCGAGGAGTCCCGGGTGAACGGCGGGCTCCTGTTCGTAGACATCCAAGCCTGCTCCTGCGATCGTGCGGGCCTGCAATGCCTCAACCAGCGCGCCTTCATTGATGATCGGTCCCCGCGCAGTGTTGATGACGATAGCCTGTGTGCGCATCATCGCCAACTCTCGCGCGCCGATGAAATGGCGGGTGTCTGCTGCGAGCGGCACATGCAGGGTAATGAAGTCCGCCTCACCAAGAAGCTCCGGCAACGTGCGTAATTCCCAGTGGTGAAGTGAGGAAGAAGGAGCCACCGGTTTGCGTGCGTGATAGAGCACCCGCATCCGAAACCCGGCCGCGCGCTCAGCCACGGCTTGCCCGATTCGCCCCATGCCGATGATACCGAGTGTTTTCCCGCTGACGTCGGCGCTCAAGAATTGAGTCGGGGCCCAGCCGAGCCACCTGCCGGCTCGTACGAGTCGATCGCCTTCTACGACACGACGTGCCGTGGCGAGCAGTAAGGCCCAGGTCAGGTCCGCCGTGGCATCCGTCAATACGTCGGGTGTGTTTGTGACAACCAAGCCCCTCCGGTTCGCCGCATGGATGTCAATATTGTTGTAGCCGACGGCATAGTTCGCCACGATCTTGAGCTGGGTGGCCGAGGCGATCGTCTCGGCATCGAGTCGATCGCTAAGCGTGACGATGGCGGCGTCCGCGTCGGCTAATCCTCGGCGCAGTGCGGCTGAATCTGGCGAGAGGTCGCGCGGCTCCTCCACGAGGGTAAACCGCGCTCGCGCGGCGGTCATGACCGGCTCGGGGAGCAGGCGCGAGATGTAGAGTCTGTGACGCCCGATGTTCATGGTGGCAGTTCCTATGCGGCGCAATATCTTACTGGGTTGCACGGGGCACAACAACCGGCGGAGATGCTGGCGGAATTTTTGAACATCCTGTTAGAATGCCGCCGCCATGTTGATTATGCCCGATACCTCCCGCGCCGTTGCGTCGGACCTGCGTCGTCTCTTGCGGGCGGACCAAGTCAAAGACGATATCTCCACCAAGACCGCCTATGCTGTCGATGCCAGTATCTATCGCATGGAGCCGCAGGCCGTCACGCTGGTGGAATCCGAAGAGGATATTCAACGCGTCGTCGCCTACGCCGTGACCAGGGGTATCCCGCTGACTCCGCGCGCAGCCGGAACCAATTTGACCGGCTCCGCGATCGGGTCCGGCATTGTGATGGATGTGTCTCGTCTCCGGCGCATACTCGAACTGAATCGGGATGAACACTGGGCACGGGTTCAGCCCGGCC
>JBKJWE010000190.1:0-3292 GCA_046717045.1 Nitrospiraceae bacterium
TCCCTAAGGAGGTCCCCATGCAGACCAGCCGATCGTCAGCCTTCATCGTTCTAGGATTCATATCTTTACTGGCCGTGCCCGCAGCCATATCCTATGCGGACGAACGCGGGGCCATCATCGACGGAGCAGGCTTTACCCTGTACGACATGGAGTCTATCAAAGGATTTGATGAAAAGAAAATCGAG
The DNA here is from genome assembly GCA_046717045.1 of Nitrospiraceae bacterium. Lineage (GTDB taxonomy): Bacteria > Nitrospirota > Nitrospiria > Nitrospirales > Nitrospiraceae > JBKJWE01. Next base: position 186 of record JBKJWE010000190.1, read on the forward strand.
CAAGATCCGATTTGCGATCGCAGCAAACGCCCGCGCATTGCCAAAGTCGAACCGGACGAGGCCAAACCGGGCGACAAAGTCATGATTACCGGGGATAACTTCGGCACCGAGGAATGTTTCCACACCGTGACGTTTAGCGCCGCTCCTAAGACCCCTGTGGACTTCAAGTTCGTCAATGATACGACCCTGGAGGTCATGGTTCCTGAGGCGAAAACCGGCATGTCGTTCGTCATTATCGTGGCAGGCGGGGGCAGCGCCCAGTCAAAACCGTTGCTGATCAAGTCCAAGTAATCGGGAACCCGAAGAGGGGACTCAACCTCCTTCGGGCTCATATTATTTCGATTGTCACCCCTACCCACTTACCCTGCAATCCCTCGACAAGACTCTTGGCCCTATGCTAGCTTACGCGCTCCTTTGCGCCGGTCCACCATGCCTTGTGCGGAGCTTTGTCAGGAAATGGACCAGGGTATGTTCCGGAAGATTCTCGTCGCTAATCGCGGTGAAATCGCCATGCGCATTATCCGCGCCTGCCGCGAGTTGAACATCGCCACGGCGGCTATCTATTCCGAAGCTGATTCGACCGGCATTTACGTGAAGAAAGCCGACGAGGCCTACGTCGTCGGTCCAGGGCCGGTGAAGGGATTTCTCGACGGCCCCCAGATTGTTGCCCTGGCGAAGCGAATCGGCGCCGACGCCATCCACCCGGGGTACGGTTTCCTCTCTGAAAACGCTGAGTTCGCCAAGCTCTGCCAGAAGTCAGGTATTACCTTCATCGGCCCCTCCCCCCAGGCTATTCATCTCATGGGGAGCAAGGTCAAGGGGCGCGAACTCGCCAAGCAGGTGGGGGTCCCAGTCGTTCCTGGCACTGAGGGAGGGGTGACGCGGACCGAAGATGCGCTCGCCTTTGCGAAGGCCACCGGCTATCCCGTGATGATCAAGGCCAGCTTCGGAGGGGGCGGCCGCGGTCTTCGGGTCGTGCGATCCGACCAAGAATTGATTGAAAACATGGAGGGGGCTGGACGCGAAGCCCAGGCGGCCTTCGGCGACGGCAGCGTCTTCCTCGAAAAATACATCGAGCGTCCGCATCACATCGAATTCCAGATCCTCGGCGACAAACAGGGCAACATCATTCACCTGGGCGAGCGCGATTGCTCGATCCAACGACGACACCAAAAGCTCATCGAAATCGCTCCGTCGCTCATCTTGACCGCGAAATTGCGGGCCGAGATGGGCGAAGCCGCCATCAAGATCGCACGCGCGGTGGAATATGACAACGCCGGCACCGTGGAGTTTCTGCTCGATCAGGAAGGCCGGTATTACTTTATCGAGATGAATCCGCGTATCCAGGTCGAGCATACCGTCACGGAACAGATCACGGCCATCGACATCGTGCGGAATCAGATCGTCATTGCCGCAGGCAAGCCGTTGGAAATCCGCCAGAAGGACGTGACCTTGCAGGGCCATGCCATCCAATGTCGTATCAACGCGGAAGATCCCAAGAACAACTTCCGCCCCTGCACCGGCACCGTCACCGCCTATCTCTCACCCGGTGGTATCGGGGTCCGCATCGATGGCGCCGTCTATAAGGATTACACCGTTCTTCCTTACTACGACGCCCTGTTGGCGAAGCTCACCGTCCGTGGTCGGACGTGGGAAGAAACCGTGAGCCGTATGCGCCGGTCGCTCGAAGAATATGTCTTGCGCGGTGTGAAAACGACCATTCCGTTTATGAAGTCGATCATGCAGGACCCGGACTTTCTTGCTGGACGGTTCGACACCTCCTACCTGGAGACGCATCCCGAACTCTTCCATTACGAGGAGTTCGAGCAGCCGGAAGACTTGGTCCTGGCCCTCTCGGCCGCAATCGCGGCCTACGAAGGCCTCTAGCCCGCTGACGTCACACGACTCAAGACACAATAACCGCCATGGCCACGAAACGACCAACCCCCAGAAAATCCGTTTCCAAGAAACGCTCCACTGCCGCATCGATTCGAACCTCGAAGAACAAACCGACCGGCGTTCAAGCCCTCACTATTCAACCGGCAGCGGGCAAGCGCTTGTTGATTACCGATGTGGCGCTCCGCGACGGCCATCAATCGCTCTTAGCCACACGCATGCGCACGGAAGACATGTTGCCGATCGCACAGAAGCTCGATGCGGTCGGCTATTGGTCGCTCGAAGTCTGGGGTGGCGCCACCTTCGATACCTGCCTCCGCTTCCTCAAAGAAGATCCGTGGGAACGGCTGCGCGCCCTCCGCGCCGCTATGCCGAAGACGAAGTTGCAAATGCTGCTCCGCGGGCAAAACCTCGTTGGCTACCGCCACTATGCCGACGACGTGCTCGAACGGTTCATCGAGCGATCCGCGGCCAACGGCATCGATGTCTTCCGCATCTTCGACGCGCTCAACGACATCCGCAACGTGGAACGGGCTATGCGTGAAGTGAAGGCCTGTGGCAAACACGTCGAGGCGGCCATCAGCTATACGGTCAGCCCCGTGCATAGCGTCGAGCGATTCGTCGACATGGCGAAGAAGTTGGAAGACCTTGGCACGGACACGCTCTGCATCAAGGATATGGCCGGCCTCTTGGAACCGCTGGATGCCTATCACCTCGTCCGCCGGATCAAGTCGGCCGTGAAAGTTCCGATCCATCTCCATTCGCATTACACGTCGGGCATGGCCTCCATGTCGTCGCTGATGGCGATCTTGGGCGGGCTCGACATGCTGGACACCGCGATTTCACCGCTGTCCGGGGGGACTTCCCATCCCTCGACCGAAACGATCGTGGCCTCCTTGCGCGATACGCCCTATGATACCGGCTTGAACCTCACCACCTTCAAGCCGATCACGGAACATTTCCGCACCGTCCGGCGAAAGTATCGGCAATTCGAAAGCGACTTCACCGGGGTCGATGCCGAGATTCTGATGTCGCAGATTCCCGGCGGGATGTTGTCGAACTTGGCCGCGCAATTGACCGAACAGAATGCGCTCGACCGCATGAAGGAAGTGCTCGACGAAGTGCCGCAGGTCAGAAAGGACATGGGGTACCCGCCGCTCGTCACCCCCACAAGCCAGATCGTCGGCACCCAAGCCACGCTCAACGTGCTC
>JBKJWE010000191.1:0-2984 GCA_046717045.1 Nitrospiraceae bacterium
GAGGTCCTCATCTGGTTCAGCAGACGTTTCTGATAACCTGCTTCAAGCGCCTTAAGCCATACCGGTCCATGATCGGACTCGGGGAACGCTTCCATCCACTCGATGAGTTGCCTGAGGTCGTTGGAAGGCGCGTCGGCGAGGACGAGGGGATTGATGCCGAACGATTCCGCCAACGCCAACAATCTCTTGGCCATATCACGCCTGGCTGCCGCTTGCTGGCGTGGGACAACCTCCGTCTTGTACCGTTCGAGCACGTTGCTCCAGCCGTTGCGTTTTTGGTGACGCAACCGATCGACTTCTTCGGCGTATAGAGCAGGCAAGCGGCCGGCGACGCGCTGCCGTCTCAGATAATATTCTTCCGGAGAATTCCGCATGTAGGCGATGACGTCATTGTAGCGGCTGTCGATACCAAGTTCTTCGTGGCACGTCTTCTGGACCAACTCACGGGCGTACCAGAGACGAATGGCGAGGAATTTCAGGAGACCGGCTGGGTAGGTCTGCTGCCAAGGGTAGTTCCGCTCTTCCTCCCGCCACTTAATGAAGCCGGCCCAGCCCGGCAGTGCAGTCAATTGCAGAGAGAGGTAATCCTGTCGAAGATCCGTCGGAATGCCGAGCGCGTCGAGACTGTCAAGGAGGGCATCTTCGGGATGGTCCGGAAGCTGCGCAATCTTTCTGCGGCTGTCCGCAATCCCGCAAGGCGACCATTCGTGAGAGGCGATCGCTTTCCAAGCGCCGTACAGACCCTTATCCCTCTCCGGCATGGGCCAGGCCGCATGCGCTTCATCCAAGAAGGCCTCACACCACTTGATCATTTGATCGTTGATCTGCTGGACAATCTCCGTGCCCAGCGTGTCGTCACACCAGTGCGAAAGGGTAATCCAGCGTCCAAGAGCCGCCTGATCGCTTTCCACAATGTTGCCGATCCGCTCGCGCAAGTCTCGTGTCCTGAGGACGCCCGTCAGCTTGGCCGCGAGTTGGTCGATGAGTTCTTTGGAAGGATCGGGGAGTTCGGCCTCGAGCGGCTCGACACCCGCGTCGCAGAGCCCCTCGGTCAGACAGGCTCGCAAGACCTCGCCATGCGTGAGCCTATGTGATCCGAGGAGCACCTGTGTGTCGCGCACGAGCGGTTTCAGCACCGCATCGAGATCCTCGAGTCTGATACGGCCGGACTTGAGGTAGGCCCGATATTGATGACTGGGGAGATAGGAGTTGCCTCCCATGAACTGTTTGCCGCGGCGGACGGTCTCTTCAAACGGAAGGTACTCAAGGCTATGGAGCGGATTGTGGTGCACGAACGTCCGCATCGGCCAATACTGCGCGATGACTTCACCCGCGAGGTGAACGATCCCACGCAGCTCCATCCGCCTGGTTTCAATGTCGTGCGACGTGATTACAGGCTCCATAAGACCGGTCCCATGAGCAAGCGGGTGGTTGACATAGTCTGATCAGGAGCGAAGAGGGTTGCCGGTGCCAGGCCCAACGCCAGCAGGACCAGCACGACGATGAGCAGCGCCGTAAACTCGGCGCGGAGCACATCGGCGTAGCGCAACTCAGGCCGCCGCAGACCGAAGAGCAGCCGTTGCACCATTTGCATGATGTACCAAGACGCGGCCAGCCATGCGAGGAGGGTGATGACCAGGCCGGCCGCTGATGGGAAGGGCGCGGTCAACAGCAATCCCATGAATCCGGCAAAGACCCCGAAGGGCGGCAAGCCCATCGCAGCCAAGGCGAGGAGCGAGAGCAGCACGGCATATCGGGGCATGCCAGACGCCAACCCGCTGACGGCCTGGGGATCCACGTCGTCACCGTATCGAGTGCGAACGACCTGCCACGCGACCAAGAGCCCACTCGTGGCCAAGCCCACCGTCCCAACCAACAGCGCAGACCGGGGCGTCGCTGATCGTGTGGCAGCGGCGAACCACCAGAGCATCGAAAAGAACGAAAGACTGGCGTAGGCCAACAACAAGCGCACACGGGTTTGGGCGAGCGCTTTGACGGCACCGTAGAAGACCCCTACCAGGGCGAAGAGGCTCACAGTCCAGGCGACGACATCCGGGACGGCCGACAATACGGTCGAGAGCCCGTGGAGACCGATGATCGGAAGCAAGAGCACGATGAACGATGGCAAGTTGCCCGGCAACCGCGTCAACGCCGTCAAGTGTCCGTCGTGGAAGGGCATGAGCGGCAAGAGGACCGCGGAGGCCACCACCAAGGCGACTGACGAAAGCGGAGCCGCGGCTACAACCGACAGGGCGGCGCAGATGGCACCGAGGGCGTACGTTCCAATGCCCCACCAGGACATGGGCCAGAGCACGCTGTGGTGGCGATAAAGCAAAACAGCGACCAGAGAGAATAACAACATCGAGGCCACAGCTGAAACCGGAAGCTGGTTCATCACCACGCAGAGGCCCAGTCCGAGAAAAACCAAAGTCATGATCCATGAGAGCCGGTGGTCGGCATGAGGCGGCTGTGCCAACATCGAAATCATCGCGGTCAGCGGGAGGAGATAGAGCGGCAAAAGGCCTTCAGGGGGAATCACGAGCTGGCCGGAAAATATCACGATCGATCCAAGGCTGACGACGGACCAGACGACGGAGGAGAGTTTCAGCCGGGCCGGATTCGACCAGAACAGGGAACTGGCCAGAGCCCCCAGCAAGGGAAGGCCGGACAGCCACCAGGTGATGAGCGTGCCGTCCTTCATCGCGACCAGCCTTGTTCGCGTTTGTTGAGCTGATGGACCAGCCGCATGATGCCGTTCCCCAGCACCTCGTAAATCTCGTCGGCATAGAGTCGATTCATGAACGGCACGTACAGGCGTATCCGCAATCCTTCGATCCAGGCCGGCATGCGCACGGTCCGGCCGTGGGCGCGCATGTAGAGGTATGACCAGCCGAAGACCGTCATCAGGGTCGCTCCGAGAATGATCAAGTCGAAGAGCCAGTTCGGAAGAGCCGCAGCGTGAAAATAGGAGGCGACCTCTTCTG
>JBKJWE010000192.1:0-3890 GCA_046717045.1 Nitrospiraceae bacterium
ATCCTCCGCAGTTCATGGCGCCGCGTGCAATGGCCTCATTCAACATGCGGCCGGTTTCTTCGGCCATGCCGAACCGTCCCTCGTCGATTTCGTCGTCCACTTCTTCGGAGGTATGGCCCATAAGCGCCAACTCGAAATCATGAATGATTCCGGCGCCGTTCATGGCGACGGCCGTCACGATGCCTCGCTCCAACAGATCCACGATAATCGGAGCGAGTCCGACCTTGATGACGTGCGCGCCGATGCCGACGATTACCGGTTTACCTCTGCGATGGGCCGCGACGATTGCTTTGGCGACAGATCGAAAAGTTTGAACGGCCAGAATATCCGGCAGTGAGCGGAGGAACTGAGAGAGGGTTCCTCCCTTCGTCCAGGGACGGGCGGAATCGCCGACGCGTACTTTGCTGTGTCGTTTTTTTAGCGAATAGGTCTTGAGATCCGAGACGTTGATCGGGGGAATGATGGGTCGCGCGACGATCGGAGCACGGACTCGATCAGGATGCTTTGCCAAGGAGCTGTTCCTCTATCAGTTCGCACAGGACGTGGCCGAGCGTAATGTGGCTTTCTTGAATCCGCGCCGTCACCGTGGATGGCACCACGAAGGCATGGTCGGCGAGGCCGGCCAGTTTGCCGCCGGTACCGCCGGTCCAGGCAATCGTCGTCAGGCCGCACTCGCGCGCCGCCGCAATTCCCTTCAGCACGTTCGGTGAATTGCCACTGGTGCTGATCGCGATGGCGACGTCGCCCTTCTGCCCATGTGCGCGGACCTGGCGGGCGAACAGTTCCTCGTAGCCGTAGTCGTTGGCGATACAGGTGATGGCGGCGATATCTGTGGCGAGCGCGATGGCCGGAAGCGGTGCCCGTTCACGGTGATAGCGTCCGACGAATTCGGCGGCCATGTGCGCGGCATCGGTGGCGCTACCGCCATTGCCGAAGAGCAACACTTTGTGCCCGTCACGAAAGGCGGTGGCCATGAGCTTCGCCACCTGCGCGATGCGATCCGCATAGGCGCGGACGAATTGACGCTTCACCTCCGCGCTCTCGTCGAATGCCTTGATCGCGTGATCCTTCATCGCACGGGATTCTAGGCGAGGCGTCCCATCCTGTCAAACGAGACAGGCATATGGGCTAGGACTTTGCCGGAGGATGAGGTGTGGTCTGCCGGATCGCGTTCATCGCCAGGGCAATCATGGAGCCGACATCGGAGACGCTCGCCGGCAGAATCAGCGTGTTGCTTGCCTTGGCCAACTCGCCGAACTTGCCGATGTACTGTTCGGCCACGCGCAGCTGAACCGCCTCCTGGCCGCCCGGCACCTGAATCGTTTCGGCCACTTTGCGGAGCCCTTCGGCCGTGGCTTGGGCAATGGCGAGGATGGCCGCAGCCGCTCCTTCCGCCTCGTTGATCTGCTGTTGCTTCTTCGCTTCCGAGGCTTTGATCACTTGTTGTTTTTCCCCCTCCGCCTGGTTGATGGCCGCATCGCGCTCGCCTTCGGACGTGAGAATCACCGCGCGTTTCTCTCGCTCGGCCCGCATCTGCTTTTCCATCGCATTGAGCACGTCCTTCGGCGGGGTGATGTTCTTGATCTCGTAACGCAAGACCTTGACGCCCCAGGGATCCGAGGCCTTGTCCAGTTCATTCACCACCTGGATGTTGATGTTGGTCCGTTCCTCGAACGTCCGGTCCAGCTCGATCTTGCCGATTTCGCTCCGGAGCGTGGTTTGGGCGAGCTGGATCAGGGCAAAATGAAAATCGCTGATGCCATATGACGCGCGCTGGGGGTTCAAGACCTTGAGGTACAGGATGCCGTCCACCGAGACCTGCACGTTATCGCGCGTGATGCAGACCTGCTCGGGAATGTCGATGGCGGTTTCCTTCAGCGAATGTTTGTACCGAATGCGGTCGATGAAGGGGAGGAGAATATGAAACCCGGCATCCAGCGTAGAGGCGTATTTCCCGAGTCGTTCGACCACGTACGCGCTCTGCTGCGGCACGACGACGGCGGTCTTGGCGATCACGTAGATGACGAGCAGAGCCAGGATGAACACAACCATAAATCCGCCTGTCATGCCTACCTCCATTGTGGGTACCCTGCCTCGTGTGGTGCGATCATTCGCCGCTGATCAATATGGTTAATCCGTCGACGCGTGTCACTTTGCCTCTCTGTCCTTTGCCGAGCGGCGTCGTGCCGACATTCTTCGCCGTCCAAGTCGTGCCTCGCAACTCTGCTTTGCCGGTTGCACCGACTGCGAGCGCTTCCAAGGGGATGGCGAGTTCTCCCGCCATTGAATCGACGTCGGGCATAGCCGGCGAATCCTGTTTGATCTTCGCCAGGAGCGGTCCACGCAAGACCAGCAGGGACCCGACCGCGATTACGGAAAACAACAGCCATTGCAGCCAGTCTGTATGCACGAGATCGAGTCCTGCCAAGGTGCCGACGATTAAGGCCGAGAGGCCGAAGAAGAGAATATAGAAACCGCCGGGTGTCATCATCTCGGCCCCGAGGAGCACCAGGCCGAGCAGCATCCAATACCACCAGATCATCGCGAGACCTCGTTGACTAGGTGTGAGAATGAAGGTGTGGCGTAATGATAGGGAAAAGTCTAAGCGTCTTTCCGAGGGCCGTCAAGCGGCACCAGATCCGCGCAACCGCGAATTGAACACCGTGGAGGGCGATGCTATAGTCCGCGCCGATGGCGCAAGAGCAGCCAGTCAAAGCCTTGGTGATCGCGTTTACCGACGACCCGGCCGCCGCGGTCTATTCGATCAATCGCCTGCGCCCCGAATCCCTCTGTTTCGTCTTGCCAGAATCGGCGAAGACTCTGGTCGAATCTGCTGTCCAGCCCAAGATCGAACAGATGCCGCGCCGATGGGATTGGGTGACCGTCGTCGATGCCGAGCATTTTCCTTCCTGCTACCAAATGCTGGCGAGAACGCTTCCGGCCATGCTCAAGACCTGGGAGGTTCAGCCCGGTGAACTTGTAGTAGATACAACCGGTGCGACCGCTGCGATGAGCAGTAGTCTGATGTTGGTCGGCAGGTCCTTGACCTCGCGTGTCGTCGCGCTGGTTTCAGAACAAGAAGGCCGCGAGGGAGATCCGGTCTCGTTTGAAGGCCGTGCCTTGACATGGATCCATATCAATCCGTGGGATGAAGCCGCAGCGATCACTCGACAGAACCTGTGCGACTTGTTCAACCGGGGCAGCTTTGTGGCGGCGGCGTCAGGTTTTCGCCAATTGGAGGCAAGCGTCAGCGGGGGAGAGAAGCCGATCTACCGGGCGCTATTCGATCTCGCTGAGGGGTACGATTTTTGGGAACGGTTCCACTATCGTCAAGCCTGGGACAAGCTGAAAACCTCGACGAAGGCGCTGGAGATGGCTTCCGTCTGGGGCGGGCCACCTGGCTTAAAGGGGTTGATTCCCGCGATCAAAGCCAACGCAGGATTTCTAGAAAAACTGGTGCTCGATCCATCAGAAGCGAAAGAACTTGTTGCACTGGATCTTCTCGCCCATGCTCGTCGGCGCCTCGATGTCGATCGCGACCCCGAGCGAGCAATGGTTGCGCTCGCGAGAGCACTCGAAGCCTTCGCGCAGCGACAGCTCTTCAAACAATACAAGATCAAAACCTGGGATGTGCGGCCGGACCAGCTTCCTGAAGCGCTCCGGGAAACCTGCCGAACTTGTTGGCTGGAAGATCTCGATGGCAAATACAAGCTGCCGTTGCAGGCGCAGTTCCGCGCGCTCGCCGGCTTGGGCGATCAACTTGGCCAATCATTCCTGCGCGACTGGCCGACCATGAAGCCGCTGCTCGATGCAGCGAACCATGCTGTTCTGGGGCACGGTTTCGAGCCGATCAAAGCCGAACGGGTCCAGCAATTGTATACGTTGGTCAT
>JBKJWE010000193.1:0-5634 GCA_046717045.1 Nitrospiraceae bacterium
GACATTATCGTGGTCGTGGAAGTACAGGATCAAGACGCGCTCACCCAGTTAGTGTTGAGCCGCATCCACTCCATTGAGGGCGTCTCGCAAACCGATACGCATCTGGTTTATCACTTAAAGGAAAAAGTCGCCAAGTGAACCGCACCCTTCCTGGCTTGTTCTTCACCGCCCTGCTAGTCTGGGCATCGAGCTGCGCCGGCCCTCCTATTCCACATGATCCGGATGTCGTCGATATCACCCTCCCAGCCCCGGCGGACAAGGTCAGATCCGCAGTCGTTCAGGCACTCACGGATGGGGGCTACGAGGTGGATCGCCGGGACGATGAGAGTTTGACGACGGGTTATCGGGAAGAGATGCGTGGGCCGTGGGATTGGTTGCTGCGTTGGCGCTTCGGGACTGGCAAAAGCCGCGTGGACGCGCTCGTGACGGAAGCCGCGGAACAGACCACCAGGCTCAGATTGCACGTGCAGTATGAAGGGAAGGACGGGATCTTCACCAGGTGGGAAGACTCTCCCACCGCCCTGCCCCAGAGCGCAGAGAATCAGCTACGGCTGATTAAGAAAGCTCTGCAGATCCTCTAACCCTCACGCCGGATCTTTTTCTCCTCCATCCGCATCATCTCCGAGATCCAGCCCGAATCGTTCAGCCATGCGATAGAGCGTGCGCCGATCGATACCCAGAATCTTGGCGGCCTTGACCTTGTTGCCCTTGGTTTCCTTCAGCACGCGGACCAAATGCCGCTTTTCAACTTCTTCCAGCGTCAACCCGGCTTCATCGTGATGCCCGGGTTCTTCGATTTTGTCTGAGATTGGCGTGCTGGCCTGACGAATCGCCGCCGGTAGATCGTCCGGCGTCAGGAGCGGACCATGGCTCAGCGAGACGGCCCGCTCGATGGCATTTTCCAACTCACGCACGTTCCCAGGCCACCGATACTGCTTGAGCAAGACCATCGTCTCAGGAAGAAACCCGCGGACCGGCCTGGCAGCGCCCGTCGAGCACTTCTGCAAGAAATGATGCGCCAGCATCGGAATATCCTCTCGCCGGTCGATGAGCGACGGCAACGTCATCCGCACGACGTTGAGCCGATAGAATAGATCGTCTCGGAATTTGCCCTCCTTGACGAACTGTTCGAGATCGCGATTCGTCGCCGCGATGATCCGCACATCGACCTTGATCGACGCGGTCCCGCCGACGCGGCGCACTTCGTGATCCTGCATGACCCGCAGCAGCTTCACCTGTAACGCCTGTCCGAGCTCCCCGATTTCATCCAAGAACAACGTGCCGCCATTGGCGGATTCAAACAGGCCGACTTTCATGCCCACCGCACCTGTAAAGGCCCCTTTCTCGTAGCCGAACATCTCCGACTCCAGTAGAGTATCCGGCAAGGCCCCGCAGTTCACGGGAATGAACGGCTTCTCCCGGCGCGGCCCGTTCGCGTGAATGGCGCGCGCGATCAGTTCTTTGCCCGTCCCGCTCTCCCCCTGCAAGAGCACGGTACTCCTGCCCTCCGTCACGCGAGCCACAAGTTTATACACTTCCAGCATGGCGGGACTGCTCCCCACCAGTGGTGACCATTCGTCTTTCCCCTTCAGCTCTTCACGGAATCGCGCGTTCTCGCGCACGAGACGACAGTGGTCGAGGCTCCGCTGCACAACCAGCTTGATTTCTTCCTTCTTAAACGGCTTGGCAAGATAGTCGTAGGCGCCTTGTTTGATCGCTTCGATGGCGCCTTCGAGCGAGCCAAACGCCGTCAACACGACAACCGCGGTGTCTGGGCTCATACGTTTGAACTCGCGCAGCACGGTCAGCCCATCGACCGCACCCATGCGAATGTCAGTCAACACCAAATCGACACGGCCTTGACGGCCTCGCGCGATGGCTTCCTCTCCGCTCGGGAAGGCTTCGACCTCGTACCCATCTTTTTTTAGCGCGTCGGCCAACAATTCGCAGGCTACCACATCGTCATCGACGACAAGAATTTTTGAAGGCGGCATTGAGTCCTCTAGGCTGTTCTTTGTCAGTCCGAAGTCGTGAAGGTCGATCACATCATCAAGTCCCAAGACTTTCGACGTGAAGACTTTTTCACTTTCAATCTATGAGTTCCGCCTTTTTCAGGCTCCTGCTAGATCGACTCTGTCGACTCACGTCTCAACCCCGGCAAGGTGATCGTCACGGTGGTCCCGCGCCCAGGCTCGCTCTCAAGCGACAGTCGACCTCCGTGAGCGACAACCGTTTCTCGGCTCAAGAATAATCCTAACCCAGTCCCCTTGCCAACCTCTTTGGTCGTAAAAAACGGCTGGAAAGCTTTCTGCATATCCTCGTGTGGCATGCCGATGCCGGTATCGCACACCGCGATTGTCACCACCGTGGCCGACATCGCCGGCGCAACGCGACGCCCTGATTCGAGTTCCTCGGAAGAGGCCGCACGACCACCGGCCCGCACCTCCACGGCGCCCTGTTGCGGCGTGGCAGCCAGGGCGTTCGTCAGCAGGTTCACCAGCACTTGATGAAGTTTTTCCGCGTCGGCCCACACGAGAGGCAATCCGATCGCCAAATCAACCGTCAGCGCCACGCCTTTGGCATGGAACGCCGGTTCCATGAGAGCGGCCGCCGGACTAATCACCTGATCGACCGCCAACCACGACGGTTCCGGCTTCCGCTGTCTGGTCGAAGACAACAGATCCTGAATGATGCGGACCACTCGATTCAGTTGTTCATCGATGACGGTGATCCGCTTCTTCATGTCGGGCGTCACACCCGGCTCTTCGGCTAGGGCCTGCACGTGCCACGCGATGGAATGCAACGGTGTACCCACTTCGTGCGCCACCGAGGCGACGAGTTGGCCAACGGCCGCCAATCGTTCGGACCGATTCAACTGATCCTTCGCATCGACGAGCAACGTATTCGCCCGCAACAGACTCTCCGTCTGCTGCGCCAGCGCCGTGCGAGCCGCTTCTTCCCTTGCCTTGCGCTCCTCCCTCGTCATCCCGATGTAGGCCACAACCAGCAAGACTCCGGCAACCACACTCCGGTTGACCACCGCCGCCTGAAATCGTCCCGGCTTCGTCGGCTGCATCAAGCCCATATACGTGGCGGCCACACAAGCCAAGAGGGTGACCACCATGAGAGGACGGTTTCGGACCGTGGCCACCAAGAGAATCAGGAGGACGAATCCATACGCCCAGACGATGTTAGCCGGCGCCGACATTTCCAACCCGACGATAGCGAGAAACAATGTCGCCGCAATCGCCAACACGATACGGTTTTGTTTCAGCATGGGCTAGAAGACAAATAGAGACATGCGTTGCTGAATTAGGATGCTCCAACGCTTCGTCCGGCAAGGCCGCAGCAAGCGAGGCTACGACGCCTATGTGCGCTTCGTCAGGATCAAGTCCTTCAAGTCGATCACGTCATCAAGTCCGAAGACTTGCGACGTGAAAACTTCCTGACTTTCGGGCAATGACTTTTGGCTTTTCAGCGTCCGTGTAGGAGGGATTTACCTGAGAGGACGGGTCGAACGCAAGACAGCCCCGAGCTCGCGTAATCGTGGGTCACTGACCAGGTCATCGACATGGACTCCGTACTTCCGATTCCAGTTGGGATGGCTGTCGACCGTGCCGGGCAGATTCGTCTGGGCGATCTCGCCCAATCCGTCTTCCAAATTCGCCAACACCATCCAGGAGGGCGTGCGGGCGAGATACACATGAATAGCCTGAGAGAGCGCCTGCGTCATGGACGGCACAGTGGCCAAATCATCGGTCACCCCGTCGGGCAGAAGTCCTTCGTGCTTGAGCGCGGCAAGGATCTGTCCCTTGTCCCGCTGCCGTTCCTCCCATGCCGCGCGGCGTGCCGCATCGTCGCGGAAGGCGCCCAGTCCGGCTCGGACTTGCAAGTCCTCACCAGACCAGAATCCTCTCAACGTCGGCAGATCATGCGTCGTCACCACTGCGATCGCCTGCGCGGGATACTCGCCGGGGGCCTTAAAGGCGCTGTCCCAGCCTCGCTCAAAATAAAACACTCGATAGGACAGCACGCGCGCCTTGGCCAACTGCTCTCTGATCCAATCAGGTACCGTCCCAAGATCTTCTCCGATCACCATGGTCTTCGAACGCACACTCTCCAGCGCCACAACCGCCAGCAGATCTTCGAAGGGATAACTGACGTACGTGCCCGCTGCCGCCGACTTCCCTCGCGGAATCCAGAAGAGCCGGCAGAATGCCATCACGTGGTCAAGACGAATCGCACCACCCATGCGGAAATTCTTCTGTAGCAACTGGATCAACGGTTCATAGCCTTCCGCGCGAAGCGCGAGCGGGTTGAGGGGAGGTAATCCCCAATTCTGCCCCTCAGGCGCAAACGCATCTGGCGGCGCCCCAGAGTCGGCGTCCAGCGCCAAGACCGACTGATACATCCAGGCCTCCGCGCCGTTCCGATCCGCGCCCAGCGCCAAATCCTGATAGAGCCCGATCGGCATCGACGATTGCTCGGCGTTCCGCCGAACCTCGTTCACCTGCTCAATTGCGACCCACTGAATATATTGGTAGAACCGCAGGCGCTTGCGGTGACGCTTTCCGTATTCCCGCGCGGCCGCGCCCGGACTCCTCAATTGTTTCGGCCATTCGTGCCAGGTGGTGGTTTTCGACTGAATCAACCGGCGCTCTTCCTCTAATGCCTGAAACGTGGCGTACCACTCAAGCGCCTCGCCTTCCGATTGAATAAACCGTTCCAATAAGAAAGCGCGGGGAGTCTTGGGCTGGAGGTTCGGCTCTTCGCCGCTGTAGGCATCTTTCAAAAACTGGCGGTAGGCCAGATCCAACATCGTGCGCTTGGCCGCCGCAATTCCGTCGTAATCCACGCGGCGACTACTGCGTAGCGCCTGCAGCTTGACTTGAAACTCCGGCGCATTGAATTGCTTTTGCGCCTCTTCCGATCCGTAGAATTCTGGCAGCCGTTCAAGATCGATATAGAGTTCGTTCAGATACAAGCGGCTCATCGGCGCATAAGGACTGATGTGGTGCGGCGCAGTATTCTTGAGCGCATGCAATGGATTCAGTCCGATCGCCCCGGCGCCGAGGCTCTTTCCCGCCCATTCGACGACTCGGGCCAGATCGGTAAAATCGCCGCAGCCCCAATTTCTCGCTGAGGTGAGGGCATAGAGCTGGAGCGCAAGCCCCCAGATTTTTTGATGGGCCTCGACGAACGGAGGAACATAGCACTGCCGGGGGGCGACAATCAGACGAACCGAGCCATTCGATCCGCCGAGGAGGCCATCCGCTTGAAACGTGATTGTGTAGTAGCCGGGCGACAGCCCCGTCGGCAGAGGTAATTCGACGCGCACATGCCGGAGCCCATTAATGAAGCGGACCTCGATGGCAGACAACCCAGGGCCGGCTTGTCCTTCCTTCACCACGGCATGCTCCTCATCGCGAACTTGCCAACGCACCGTCAGCGTCCCTTCACTGCCGTCTTCAGCTGCGAGACAACAGATCCAGGGCCTCCCCGCTTCTCCCTCACGTACAACAAGAATGGAATCACAAGCCTGCGTCCAAGGCCGGTCATCCCACTCTTTCAGCGCCGCGGTCAGCGAAGCCGCCGACACGACGTTGAACCCCATCGACTTGAGAATGTCTCGCA
>JBKJWE010000194.1:0-6056 GCA_046717045.1 Nitrospiraceae bacterium
TCTGAAAAAGACTTATGGGAATCGCTAGGGTTAGGCGATCTCTGGGGTCCCTCCGGACCAAAGGAAGAGGGCCCAACTCCGTAGCAATGCCTGCAATTATGTCAAAATGGTTCTCTTTTGGGGCCAAGCTGGTGCCAAAACACCCTGATACACCATGACCCATGTGTTCTCGCTGACTGTGGCTCAACTGTGGCAGAACTATCGTGTCCGACGTGGTTTAAGCGGTTCCTCCTCTATCTCTAGTCCCTCTGTAAGTGATTGAGAACGAATCGATGTAATGAAATCGGGACCTATAGTCTCTACCGCATCGGGGTTTTCAAATCTCGCCCCCCGCCCCCTCTCTACGGTTGTTTAACATCCTCGGTTTAGGTCCCGGTTCTAAATCCAATTTCATCGCACTCCATTACCATCCCTATTGTTCCGTCTTCTCATAAACGCCTCTATTGACAGGGATATGGCACTCAATCATTCTCTATCATCATTCGTCCTAATCGGCCCTTTTTCGCCTACGGATCTGGGTTTATCTTATTCAGTCCTGTCGGGCGCACCACGTTCTGAAACAAGCCGCCTTGTTTCCCAGACAACGATCTCGGTCTATCCAATTCAGTAGTCCTGCCTAGGGCGTAACGTCACAATTTAAATGGGTTTAGCGGAGAAATAGAAACCAGAGGTACAGGCTGCTGAGCAGGATTGAGCCAAGCATGACGGGAAAGCCGAATTTGAAGAACTGCCAGAAGGTAATAGAATAGCCGGCCTTGCGCGCGATGTCTACGATCACCACATTAGCGCTGGCGCCGATGAGCGTCCCGTTGCCTCCTAGACAGGCTCCCAGCGCGAGGGCCCACCAGAGGGGAATGATATCGGATTGGTGCACCAACGTAGTGGCATCGGTGATGGCTGGATGCAGCGACCTGGCAAGATCCACGATCAGCGGATTCATCGCGGCCACGTACGGAATGTTATCGACGATGGCAGACAGAAAGGCCGATCCCCAGAGTACGGCCATAGTCGATCCCACGAGATTGCCTCGGGTCACCGTCATCAACTGATCGGCCAGGGACTGAATGACCCCGACTTTCACGAGTCCACCGACAAGTATGAAGAGCCCGATAAAGAAGAAGATGGTTTTCCACTCGACGTCGGTGAGATAGGCCAATTCCTCGGCATCGTCCGATTTCCTCCGCGCATGCCCGACCAACATGAAGAGACTCGCGCCGAGCAAGGCGATCGTGGCAGGCTCCAGATGCATCAGACCATGCAGGCAGAACCCCGCATTGACCAGGCCCAGCAGCCAGAGACATCGATAGAACAGCGTGCTATCCTTGATCGCATGTTGCGGGTGCATGGCGAGGACAGCTCCTTGCAAAGGTGGCGAGACCTGCATCGTCCGTCCGAACAAGAACCAGAGCGTCGCGACATAGACCGCCAGGATCACTGCGACGATCGGCCCCAGCACGACCAGAAAATCGAGATACCCTAACTGTGCCTTACTGGCGATCATGATGTTCGGCGGGTCTCCCACCAGCGTCGCCGTCCCGCCGATGTTCGAGGCCAAAGCTTCCGCGATGAGGAACGAGACGGGATTCAACTTCAGTCGCCTGCAGACGGACAGCGTGACCGGCGCCATGAGCAGGACGGTCGTCACATTATCGAGCATCGCCGACAGCCCGGCGGTCAAGAGCACCAAGAGAACCAGCAGGCGAAAGGGTTCGGCACGGGCCGTCCTGGCCGCCCAGATGGCCAAGACTTCAAACAGCCCGGTCTCTCGAATGATATTGACGATTACCATCATCCCGATCACCAGAAAAATGACGTTGTAATCCACTCCGTACTCGTGCGAATAGAATGCCTCGTCCTGCGTCACGATGCCGAGCCCAATCATCAGCGCCGCTCCGCACAAGGCGACGACAGTCTTATGGATCCGCTCAGTGATGATCGCGAGGTACGCGATCCCAAAAATCAGGAGTGCAGGGGAGACGTCTGACATACAGCCTCGTGCATCGGACCAACTCGGCGACCGGCCCGAGGCCCATTATGGGGAGCCTCCGACGTTTAGGCAAACGGAGTCGCCCAATGCGTTTTCCGCTTCCATAACAAGGCCGGCCCTCGTACCATAGGGGAGCCTGTAAGGATATCGCGCCATGCCCGACGTATCGCTCGAACATATTGATCAGCTCGTTCAAGGCACGCATTGGGATCCGCGGTCTATTTTAGGTCCCCACCCTTCCGCCGGTTCCTCAGGAACCATTACCATTCGCTGCATTCTTCCTGAGGCTCGTGAAGCCGCGATCCTCCTTGGAACAGCCGCTCAGCCCCCTGTCCGCATGAAGCGGGTCCATAAGGCCGGTCTATTCGAAGCGCAGCTCGCAGGCCCTCTTGGATCCTTGCCCTATCGTCTCCGCCTGACTGACCACGCAGGCCAGATTTCCGAACGGCATGATCCCTACGCCTTCCCTCCCCTGTTAACCGACTTCGAGCTGCACCTGTTCGCCGAAGGCACCTTCTTCAAGGCCTACGAGACGATGGGATCGCACCTTCGCACTGTGCAGGGTATCTCGGGCGTCCATTTTGTCGTCTGGGCGCCAAATGCCGTACGCGTCAGTGTCGTTGGCGAATTAAACCAATGGGACGGTCGTCGGCATCTACTCACGAATAGGGGCGCCACCGGACTCTGGGAGTTGTTTATCCCGGGGCTCGCGGCAGAGACACTGTACAAGTATGATTTAAAATCCCGACATACAGAGGCGCCACTCTTAAAGGCAGACCCCTTTGCCGTGGCGTCGGAATTGCGCCCGAAAACCGCCTCGGTCGTCCACGACCTCGCTCAGTACAAGTGGAACGATCAGGCCTGGATGACGGCACGGGCGAAATACGATCCGCTGTCGACCCCGCTCACGATTTACGAAGTGCACCTCGGTTCCTGGCAACGCATCCCGGAAGAGGGCAACCGCTGGCTGACCTATCGAGAACTGGCCGGAAAGCTTATTCCTTATGCAAAGAACATGGGCTACACCCACATCGAGCTCATGCCGGTCACCGAACATCCCTTCGATGGATCGTGGGGCTATCAAACCACCGGCTACTTTTCTGCTACCTGCCGATATGGCTCTCCCGAAGACTTCATGGCCTTTATCGATGCCGCACACCAGGCTGAACTCGGCGTGCTGATGGACTGGACTCCGGCTCATTTCCCCGACGACGCGCACGGCTTGGCGCAATTCGACGGCACTCACCTTTACGACCATGCCGATGCCCGGTTGGGCTACCATCCCGATTGGCATAGCCGCATCTTCAACTATGACCGGACGGAGGTCCGTAATTTTCTACTCAACAGCGCGTTGTTCTGGCTGGACCGCTACCATATCGACGGCTTGCGTGTGGACGCCGTCGCATCGATGCTCTACCTCGATTATGGCCGAAAGGCGGGAGAATGGATTCCCAACCAGTTCGGCGGACACGAGAACATCGGCGCCGTGACCTTCCTGAAAGATCTGAACGTACTCGTCCATCGTGATTATCCCGGCGCCATTACCGTGGCGGAAGAATCCACATCCTGGCCCGGGGTGTCGCGCCCCACCTATTCCGGTGGACTCGGTTTTACGTTCAAATGGAACATGGGCTGGATGCACGATATGTTGGAGTATTTCAGCCACGATCCGGTCCATCGTATGTTCCACCAGGATCAGCTTACCTTCGGCCTGCTCTACGCCTTCAACGAGAATTTCGTGCTCGTGCTGTCGCACGACGAGGTCGTTCATGGCAAGCGCGCCTTGCTCGACAAAATGCCCGGCGACGATTGGCAACGGTTCGCCAACCTCCGTGCACTATACGGCTTGATGGTCGGACACCCGGGCAAGAAAATGTTGTTCATGGGCGGGGAATTCGGCCAGTGGCAAGAATGGAATCACGACACCAGTCTGGATTGGCATCTCTGCGAGTACGATCGGCATGTTGGGGTGCGGCGCCTGGTCCGCGACCTCAATGGGCTCTACCGGCGCGAGCCGGCGCTCCACGAACTCGATCACGATTGGACAGGCTTCCACTGGATCGACTTTCACGATGCAGCCCATTCCGTGATTGCGTTCTTACGGAGAGCCAAAAACCAAGAGGACCAGATCCTTTGCGTCTGCAATCTCACCCCGGTCCCGCGATATGGTTATCGAATCGGCGTGCCTCAAGCCGGGTATTACCGCGAGTTGATCAACACCGATGCCGCCATGTATGGGGGAAGCAACGTCGGGAATCAAGGAGGCCTGCAGACCGCCGCCGTCCCCTCGCATGGCATGCCGAATTCGCTGGAAGTCACACTTCCCCCGCTCTCGGTTCTATTTGTGAGGAAAATGTAGCGGAGGTTCCTTACCAGGAACGGAAGGGACCGCAATCGAGGTGGATGAACTTCCCACGAGGGTAGTACCCGACACCGCCATATTGGAGCTTCAAGGCCGCCTGTCTGATCAGGCGAGGGTCGACACCCGGCATAAAGAAGTCGACGGCCTTCCCTTCTACATGGAGGCTCTGCCGGGCTGCTCGCCGACTCTTCTTGACGAGAAGTGCATTGTACTCAGGGGACCGATACCCCGAAATCACATGGACCTCCCCATCGGGATCGACGGCTTTCTGGACGAGATTCAGATGCTCCAGCATGCGCACGTCCATCGCAGCCACTTCGCCGGTGTGGTGGCAACGAAGAATGTGGTTGGCTTCATCGAGCGCGGTAAGGTCGTACGTCCCCGCCGCATTGCGATACTTCACGCGCAACCGCTCGTCCGTATGCACGTTGAACAACGTCAGCTCCCCGTCGGGCAACTCCGCTGCGCGTCCCGGCAACGGTGAGAACCATCGCCCACCAAACAGGAGTATTCCAACTGCCGAGGTCTTCAGCAGAGTTCGACGAGTCCATAGACATGAATTTAGAGACGACACTGAATCACTCCGGAGATAGATGGATTGAAGTAGGGTTTGGTGAAGCGGTCCGTTTGTACCAAATTTTGCGGCAGCAGGTCAACTCAAAATTTTCTCCTCACCTCGACGTGGAAACGCACTCGTTCATTTCCTTGTCTTGACTCATCCCTGACACAGCTTGTCGTTACACAAACAGAGTGCGTCACTGCGAGTGGCCATGCGCTGGAATAGCCCCACTGGGGTGGCTATTCTGCCAGCCTATCCATGGTATGATGACAGTATAGGAGGGCTCATGAACCGGACTTCATTATGTTCGCGCAAGAGTCTCCGCCTCTGGATATTCACCATCATCGCCGCCTGCATCGCAAGCTTCATTCCCATTCAATTGGAGACAGCCTCGGCGCTTACAGGCCGCATCCTCATCGCCGGCCATGGCCCAGAGCTTCCTGTGATCCAGGATTTGGCCAAGGCCTATGAGAAGATCCATCCCGGCACAGCGATTGATTTCGAATGGGATAATACCGTGCGGGCCGTACCGATGGTCAAGACAGGAGGAGCCCAAATTGCGGTGACCGATCGACCGGACTCCGCACTCACATCCACACAGATTGCCTGGGACGGCATCGCCATCATCGTCAATTTTTCCAACCCTGTGCGAGAAGTGACCAGCCTCCAGCTCAGGGGCCTCTTTTCCGGGCAGTACAGACGATGGTCCGAACTAGACGGCGCGGACACGAAGGTCGACGTGATTCCTCGCACGCCGACCGACAATCTGACGGCCGGATTCGAAGCCTCCCTCGAATTGACCAAACCCATCGCCGCATCTACCCCACCGGCTCGCTCGGATCAAAAAGCCTTGAGTGTGGTCTCGGGACGAGACGCAGCAGTCAGCTACATCTCTTTGGCCGCCGCCTTGAAAGCGCAGGAAGACGGCGTCCCCATTCAAGTCCTCACCATCGACGCGATCGAAGCGGGAGAACCAACCGTCAGAAATGGGCGATACAAGCTCCGCCGTCCTGTCCTCATGCTCACGGCCAAAGCGTCGGATGCGCTTACGGCATCCTTTATCGATTTTGTCCGTTCGAGTGCCGGGCAACAGCTGGTCCGCACCATGTTCGTGCCCATGGACAGCTTGTTACCCGGCCAGTCCCAGT
>JBKJWE010000195.1:0-2640 GCA_046717045.1 Nitrospiraceae bacterium
CGGCGAGATCCAAAACAAATGAATGATTTCCGGAGAAGCAGACGTTACCAGGTTTGACGAGCGCTGCAGGATTCACAAGAAATGATCTCAATGATGCTACGGGCTGCTCAAATAGGTCAGCCAACGAGGCCGTGCCGAACTATCGCTTAGTAAGGGGTGGATGGGATGATCCCAACTGCGCGCGTTGAACGACCACAGCTTCATCGTGGGGGTTCCGCGAGCACAGGGATCGTCCCAGCCACCCCGCCCCCTGTTTCAGCAGCCGCTTACTCGCGGACTTGCCCGTTCCCCAATACGATGAACTTCGAGCAGGTGAGTTCTTCCAGCCCCATCGGACCCCGCGCGTGGATCCGAGAGGTACTGATCCCGATTTCAGCGCCGAGCCCGAATTGAAACCCGTCGTTCAATCTGGTCGACGCATTCACCAGTACGGCGCTCGCATCGACCTCGCGGAGAAATCGCATCGCCTTGGGATAATCTGTCGTCACGATGGCTTCCGTATGACGCGAGCCGTAGGCGGCAATATGCTCTATAGCTTCATCCACATTCTTGACAACCTTGACCGCGAGCGTGAGGTCCAGGAATTCTTTGCCGTAGTCCGCGTCGCTGGCCGGCTTGGCCGATGAGGACAGCTGACAGGTTTTTTGGCAGCCGCGCACCTCGACCTTCGCCGCCACCAATTTGTCGATAAAGCCCGGGAGCCAGGTCCGCGCAATCGCGTGGTGGACCAACATCGTCTCCATCGCATTGCAGGTCGAGGGCCGTTGGACTTTGGCATTGAAACAGATGCGTTCGGCGACCGCTGGATCGGCGTCCCCGTCCACATAGATGTGACAGACCCCGGCATCGTGCTTCACAACTGGAATCGTTGCATGCTCCATGACGGTCTTCATCAAGGACTCTCCGCCGCGCGGAATGATCAAATCGATGAAACGATCCTGCTTGAGGAGCAATGGTACAAGTTCACGGTCAGGGCGCGCCACAAAGCTGATGGCGCCTGACGGCACACCGGCCTGCTCGGCCGCGTCGGACAAGATCTTGGCGATCGCCGTATTGGAATGAATCGCTTCACTCCCTCCTCGCAGCACACAAGCATTTCCGGATTTCAGACAGAGTGCGGCGGAATCCGCCGTGACGTTGGGACGCGACTCATAAATGATTCCGATCACGCCGATGGGCACACGCACGCGTCCGACCTGCATGCCGTTCGGCCTGGTCCACATCTTCGGCATCTCGCCGAGGGGATCGGGTAGCTTCGCCACTTCACGAATGCCCGTCGCCATCTCGGTCACCCTGGCGGAGGTCAAGCGAAGGCGATCCGCCATAGCCTGTTTCTCGGGGGCCTGTCCGAAGGCTTCGAGATCCAGTTCGTTGGCGGTTGCCAGGGCTTCCTGTTCTCGCTCAAGCGCCTCGGCCATCGCGAGCAACGCCTGGTTCTTCACAGCCGTGGAAAGCGTGGCGAGTCGATTCGCGGCCTGTCGAGCCCCTTTCACAAGCCCTTCCACATATTCCGGGATCGATTGTGGAGGGGCAGCATCGGCCGTTTCGACCGATTTAACAGGTTCGTCTGATACTTCGGCCATTTCGTTCTTGTCAGTCACGTACGGTACTCCAATGAATGGACCGGTTATTGTGACAGGATACAGTGGGAGTTTCCGGGGGGTCAAGGCACCTAGCGCGCATTATGGGTGACGGTTTGTCACGAAATCGAGACGTTGCCACGCGAGACAGGCGGGCGGAGCCGTAAGGGAGAAAGGCATGACCGCGTCCAGGCTTGTGCAGCGGCGAATCCGCGATTGCAGTAGAGGCGCTCATGAATATTGCGCGCTGGAAATGGAGGCTCAGCTCGCGGAGGAACATGGTGAACGGACGGATTTGATCGGCTTATTGGGGCAGCGATTCGCTTGGACCCGTGCCACTACTCGGTGTGATTGGTGGGATGGGGGATATTCCTGGCTGATTGGGTGGGGGGATCCCGGGTTGATTCGTCGGATTCTGAACCGGCATATTGACGAACGGAAACGCGCTGGCCATCGAGGGATTGGGATGTTGAAACACCCAATCATGATAGGTTTTCCGCCCGTCGAAATGGCGGACCGCCGGAGGAAAGTCGTGTTGTCGATAGGGCTTGGCGGAACTCCGACTTCGCACCCCCATGATGCCTCCCGTCGGCGCTCGAAGATATTCCCATTCCCCATGTACCATTGGATCCAAATAGACCTTCCGTAAAAACGGCTTCGGGGGACGCGTCAGATCCGCCAACGATTGTGGATACACTTCTCCAGGCACCACACGGCCGGCCTTCATCGCAGCAGAATACAGCGCGAGCGCCTGCTGAATCTCGATCCCCTTCGCCAACAGATCCGCCTCCAGTTCGCGCTCCACCATGACCTTCCATTGCTTCGCGGTGGCCGACGTGGCAATCCCGATTAAGACGATGGCAAACATCAGCATCAAGTACGTGACCCCGCGCTCATTCTTCCCATGTCGACGCAGGCGGTTCACGGCACATCCCTCACCTAAGGCTGAGCCACAGGTTCTTCCGATAGAAGCAGCCGGTGCTCGATTCGCGAATCACGGTCTTGAAGTGTCACGCTCTCCTGTCTAATGACTTTCACAATCACATGATCCTCAAGCACT
>JBKJWE010000196.1:0-2806 GCA_046717045.1 Nitrospiraceae bacterium
GGCTACCGCAAAGCCCTTCGCCTCATGAAGATGGCGGAGAAGTTCGGACGTCCGATCATCACCTTCATCGATACCCCCGGCGCCTACCCCGGGATCGGCGCAGAGGAGCGCGGCCAAGCCGAGGCGATTGCGCGAAACCTTTTCGTCATGTCACGCTTGGCCGTCCCAATCATTTCTATCGTGATCGGCGAAGGCGGCAGCGGCGGCGCGCTGGCCCTCGGTGTCTCCGACCGCGTGCTGATGTTAGAACATGGGGTGTATTCGGTGATCTCTCCGGAGGGATGTGCGGCGATCCTGTGGGACGATCCCGCGAAGGTGCCCGACGCCGCCTCGGCCCTGAAAATGACGGCTCAGGACCTGCTGGACCTTCACATCGTTGACGAGGTCATTCCGGAACCGCTCGGCGGCGCGCACCGTGACCCCAATGCCATGACCGAGCGAGTGGCAAAATCCCTCACGAATCAGATGTCCCAGCTTACCGATCTTCCCGTTCCCACTCTCCTGGTCCAACGCGATCAAAAATACCGATCGATCGGCGCCGTCACCGGAGTCTAGCTTCCAATCCCATTCGCTATTTCGTGAACGCCGTATCAGCCTCCGCGCCTGCTCGTTGTTTCCAGTCCACACTGTAGTACTCACCGCGATCCCGCGCCCAGGGATCGAATACGTTCACGACCTGTTTCAGCTCCGGCTCTAATTCTGGAACGGTCCGCAGCAAGATTCGCTTCATCGGCGAAACAGGATTGCGGTGCCCACCGGACGCCAGCTCCATCATCTCACTCGGCCCATTATTGATGACCCAATCGACACCGAGAGTGGAATAAAACTCAGGACGAAAGCTCGAGGTAAAAAACCGATCGCTGAACAAGCGGCGTGAGGCGTTGAGAATAAACACGACGAACTGCGTTTCCGAGATCGCAAACCCATGAGGCCGCCTGAATTCAGAGAGCCATCCGACCACGGTATCGATGTCTTCGATATTGTCGACAAGACTCCCGTTCGGATGTCCGAGACAGTCGTTGATCTTCGTCTTATCATCATTCACCTGCGCCTCCGTGATGATCTTCGAGGCATCGCACCGATGCTGCCCATAGACCTCTCGCAACAGCG
Organism: Nitrospiraceae bacterium; assembly: GCA_046717045.1. GTDB lineage: Bacteria > Nitrospirota > Nitrospiria > Nitrospirales > Nitrospiraceae > JBKJWE01. Next base: position 1,111 of record JBKJWE010000196.1, read on the forward strand.
CGATCAGGCTCTCCTGTTCCAGGCGCGCCTCTGATTCCTTCGGGAGACGTGCATCGACAAAGTCATCGAAACTCGTCAGTTGCTTCGAGCCGTATTGCCGTCGAAACTCATTGAACCGAGGAATCCCTCGCTCCCGGTCTCGGATCAAGTCGAGCGCCGCCACGTCGATCTGCTTCGTCGACGATTGCAACCGCTTCATGTTGAGGTTTTGCAAAAACTGCGGATGGTTCTGGAGCGTGAGCAAGCCGAGCCGCTGGCGTCCCATGCTCAGCGTCCAGTTAGCCAATCCCTTTCGATGCATCGCGTCCGTAGCCTTGCCGCGAAACGTGTCGACGATCGGCAGCTTGGCCTTGACGGTATTGGGCTGATTGTTCCACTCCCGATACTCAATCAAATCCGGCAGCAACGGATGCAGCCGATAGACCGTGATGAACTCTTCGGGAAAGTTGAAGGGTGAGCCGAAATGATTCACGCCTCCATTCACATGGTCTTCATTCGTGAAATCCCATCGGTCGGTCTTGAAGGGGTCGATCAGGGAGACCACCGGCACGCCCTCATACACGTGATTCCCGAGGCCAAAGATCCCCGGCCCGCCTGCCAGCGCCGCGTACCAGCTGTTGGCTTTCTTCGGATCGCTGGAATCGTCGATGCGGCGAACCGCTTCTTTGAGCGCCTCCGCCACCTTCTCTTGCTTGTAAAACACCCCGTGCCAGTTGGCGTTCATCCCGCGGTAGAGAGGCTCACCGTAGAGCAGTTGTGTCGTCCATTCGATCGTATGGATCTTGGCGATTTCTGCGGAGACCACCAAACGGCCTACTTCAAACAGGAGGTCCGGCGTCACATCTTTGTAACGGATCACCTGCTTCGGCGATCCGGGATTGCGCAACCCGCTGTCTGCGTCTTGCGTCCGTGCCTTCTGCAGGGCAAAGGTCTCGACAAAGAGGTTATGCTCCCGCGCAAACACGTTGTGATAGAAACTCATCCCGATCGACCAGTTATCCGGAAAAGCCGTCGCTTCTTGTCCCTCCCAATCGGGGTGAATGGGGTCCTCCGGAGCAAACTTCGGTAAATACCCGAGTGCTTCCCAGGCTCCCGTCCCGGCCGAACCCGCCAAGAGAAGCAGTTTGGCCCTATCCTTAGGATCGCGCTTCACGCGCCGCTGCGAGATCTCGTCGTATCCATAGAGTTGCCAGGCATCCCACCAGGCCGTCACATTGTTTCTCGTCGTTTTCGGCGCTCTGGTCAGATATGTCTTCCCATCGTGCGTGAACGAGGGCGGCTCGCTCCCCTCCGCGATGTAGGCTTTGTCGATCCGATCGCCTGGCCGACAGCCGAGCTTGACGGCCTCAGCATCCGTCAACAGCTTCTCGACTCCGCCGGCCCGATGCGTATCACAGCCCACGTTCATCCAGTCCGGCTGGTTGTGTCCTTCCTCCAAGTGCGAAAACCAGTCGTGCGTCATGAACTGAATCCAGAAGGCTGCGAGGACATTGAAAAAGGGCGCCTTCTTGTAGTCGCAGTGCGCCTCGGCCGCCTCGCTCCGGGAACCATAGCCGTTGCGACACCTGTCCGGCTGGGTCTGCTGCCTGGTGAGCAGCCTGCGACTGATCACTTGCGGATCCGGTTTCAGCAGGCCAAGGCGATCTCCATGGCGATTTCTGGTCAGTTCGTTTCGTCCCAGATCGGGAAACGTCGT
>JBKJWE010000197.1:0-3519 GCA_046717045.1 Nitrospiraceae bacterium
TTTGAATCCCCCAAGGGCCGTCGGAGCGCCCATGAGATCGAGGACGATACGCATTTCGGTCTCGGTTCGCTCGGTAAGTCGGTGGATATCAGGCCGACGTTGGAACTCCAAATACCATAACGTGTGAAGGGTGAAGCGTGAAGCACAGGCACCATGTTCTGCAGATGTTTTGCACCCAAGCGGTTTTCGTAGGACTGGCGATGAGCCCTGTTTCAGCCTATGACGTGATCGACGTGCAGCACGGCGGAACGATCGAAGGCATGGTTACGCTCAACGGCGTCGTGCCTGAGCCGAAGGGTTTCAATCTGATCACCTTTCCCGATCCAGCCTACTGCGGGCGGATTTCAAACGGCCGCGGCTGGCGCCTGCTGCACGATTTCGTCGTCGGTCCCAATGCTGGATTGAAAGACGCCATCGTCCTCTTGGAAGGCGTGGATGCTGGCAAGCCGTTCGAAGTGTCCGTGCCGCTCATTGAGGCTCGCGACTGCATGTTTGGGCCGTTCATGACGATCGTACGCAATGGCCATGCGGTGGAAGTCATCAATATGGACCCGGTGATGCACGATATTCAGGGGTATGAGACGTCGATCGAGGCCGGGGCGCGGACACTCTTCAACACTCCTTTAGTCATGAATCATCAGCATCAACGCGGCAATATCCATGCGATGCACAACCATGCTCCTGGGAAATCGCTCGTCGGCCCGATCTATCTGAACAAAGGCCGGCGGACGTTCTATATGCAGTGCGGGTTTCACGCCTACATGGAAAGTTGGGCGATGGCGGTGAACAATCCCTACTATGTGCTGACCGATGCCAACGGGGCCTTTAGGATCGAGAACATTCCTCCAGGTACCTATCAGTTGGTGGCATGGCATCCGCAAACCGGCCCTGGCGTGACGAAGCTGGTGACCGTCCAGCCGGATGGCAAATTGATTGAAGCACTTTCCTTAAATGCGCCGAAGGGGAATCGCTCTGCCTATCAGGTCATGGATAACCCTCGTTTTGGCCCGGGCACGCTGGGCTATTCCGTCGATATCCAGCCGCTGGTCGAACATCAGCACTAGCAGGATGTTGAAAAAGCCACCTGTCTCACCCGCCCAACCCCGGCGCCTCAGAGCGTACCTAAACCAGGGCTTCGGTCTCGTGCTCTCCCTCTGGCTGACAACCAGCTTCTTGGCGGCTCGGGCAGAAGGGCCTTCGATTTCAACGCCGGAATTCTCCGGCAGCATCATCAAGCAAGTGAATGGAAAAAAGTATCAGGCGCAAGTGTATGCCAAGGGCGATCGTCTCCGGTTGGAATATAAGTACGCAATACGGACCGAACGGGGGTATGCGGCGATCGAGATCATCCGGTTCGATAAGAAGGAAACGTGGTATCTCCTGGCCCAGCAGAAGGAACTGCTCGTCACGCCGCTCGATTCGGAGGATCTCCTGCCGCTGACGGCGCCGTTACCAGGTGAACGTGAGCGGACACTTGTCGGCGAGGCCATGGCCGCCGGTCGCTCAGCTCGATTGTACGATGTCCAATCCGGCCAGCATGGAACAGTCGAGCGGTTCTACGAGTGGGTGGATGTCGAGACTGGTGTGGTGCTGAAGCTGGTCAGCCGGGATCGCGACTGGTCGTTTGAATATGAGCGACTGCGCCTGTCGCCACAGCCGGACTATTATTTTGTTGAGCCGCCAAGGTACAAGAGGCGCGAGGGGACCGTGGGCCCTCCTGTCCAGGGATAGGGCCATCATGCGGGTCGAGAAATCGACCTTTTCCCATACTCATTTCGGTGTCATGTTCGCGCTGCTGTGGGTGCTCGCCGAGACCGGCACGCTGCTCTCGTCACCCGCCCCAGTGGCTGTGTCTGTGCCTCACGACATCCAAGTCCTCTATGACAAGAAACAGTATCAGCAAGCGCTGGATGAGATTGCCAAGTTGGACCAGGATGCAGCGGCTTCGGCGGAGATCCGACGAGTCAAGATTCGATCACTGCTCAAATTGGGGAATCCCAAGGATGCTCTGCTCATCTACGATCAGCTCGTTGCCGGTTTGAAGCAAGAGGATGAAGCGTTGCTGCATGATGTCGCGCTGGGATTTATCGTCGTGCTGATGAAGGATATGCGCGAACAGATGCGGGGGGCTGCCTATACGGCGTTGAAAGAAATCACCAGTGATGAAGTGATTCCCTATTTCGAAGACGGACTGAGCGATGGGTCCGGACCGGTGCGCGTGTTGGCGGTCGAGGGGCTCGCCCGTTCGGAAGCTGGACGGAAATCTCTGAAGCTGAGAACGGCGTTGGAAGATCAGGCGGCGGTGGTGAAGGCTCGTGCGGTGAAGGCGATCGGTCAATCGGGAGACCCATCTGTCATTCCCTTGATCGAGACCGCGACGAACGATGAAATGGCCACGGTACGGATCGCGGCTTATGGGGCGTTGATCAGGCTGGGTCGAAAAGATGCATGGGATCAACTGCGCAACACTGCCGAGGCCCCAAATCCGGAAGATCGGGCCGATGCGCTTCGGGTCATCGCCGATCTTAAAGATCAGCGGGGCGTGCCATTGATGACAAAATTGCTGAGTTATAAGCAGCCGTCGGTACGGGGTGCTGCCGCAAGAGCGCTGGGACATCTTGGGCGAAAAGATGTGCGAGCACAAATCGAAACCCTTCTGAAGGATCCCGTCCAAGCCGTGCGAGAAGCCGCAGCCGCCAGCCTGGCCGATCTCGGGGGGAAAGAGTCGGTGCCGGTTTTAGCGAAGGCGCTGAACGATGGAGCCTTTACGGTTCGTGCCTCTGCCGTCGCGGCATTGCTCCAGCTCGGCGAACCGTTTCGGCTCGTGGCCCCCACCGTCCTGGCTTTGGCCCAGCAAAACGACACGGCTGTCAGGTCCTCCGCAGCCTATGCCTTAGGCAAAGCGACGAAGCCGAATGCAGGAGATGCTGCGGCGTTGCTCGAAAGCTTAGCTGCAGATCCCTTGCCGGGACCGAAAATCGTGGCCCTTCGATCCTTAGGGCGCATTGGAAATCGGGACTCCATTCCACTGTTCCAACAGGCTTTGCACGATACGAACGAAGCGGTTAGAGCCACTGCCGGCGGGGGAATTCTTCACATTCTCAACGGGAAAAAGCCCGATCGATCCTGAGGTTTTGAGGCTCTTGTTTTGATTTGACTCGGGGGAGTATATTGCTGTATATACACTCGGTCAAAATCCTGCCTCGCCACTGACGTTTTGCCGATTGAGTGCAGAGGACGGACTCATGCTCCCTCTCGTTTCCACGCTGGCTGACGAGACAGGCCGGGGGCGATTATATAACGAATCAGCCGGTTATTTATTGTTTATCACAAGGAGGCAGTCCCATGAAGAGTGCATTATCAGTCATATTTGGCGTGGCAGCCGTCGCGTTCGTCGCGGCGCCTCTCACTTCGTACGCCGGTGGAACCATAACCGGCAAGGTGACCTATGCAGGGAAGGCTGAGCAGAAGGAGTTCTCCTTCGCGAAGTTCCCGAATCCCAAGTTCTGTCCGAAGAAC
>JBKJWE010000198.1:0-5351 GCA_046717045.1 Nitrospiraceae bacterium
AAAGCCGGGGCCGGAGCGAAGACAATTGCAGGGACGATTCATCCCTATCCGACGCAGGCCGAGGTCAATAAGAAGGTGGTTAATCGGTGGCGGAAGGCCCACTTCACACCTCGGACAAAAAATCTGCTGACGAAGTTGTTCGCCTGGGCTCGGCGGGGCTGAGAGCAGAACGTGGTCGCCTTTTGTACTCGCAGAACGCGCACGATAACGCGGCGCTCGTCCCATGCGTGCAGAAGAAGGCGAACCACTCCTGCCCTTGAGGATGGACGGGGGAGGTGAAAAGGGTGTCGGTACCTGCACGCTTGTTGACGGTGCTATTCCTCGTCCCCACATCGCTTTTTGCGGAGACTCCAGCTGTACTCGAGGTGGGTAAATTCTCGGCGAGTCAGGTCGGCACGGCGTTGCCGGATGGATGGAAGCCGCTTACCTTCAAGAAAATCCCGAAGCATACGGCCTACGAGGTGGTCAAGGACGGAGACGTGACCATTGTCAAAGCGGTGAGCGAGGCCTCAGCCTCCGGCCTCATCAAGCCTGTGGCAATCGATCCGAAAGAGTACCCGCTCGTCCGGTGGAGATGGAAAATTGACAATGTGTTGGAGCATAGCGATGTGGCCCTCAAAGAGGGCGATGATTTTCCCGCTCGTCTCTACATCACGTTTGAATATGATCGCGACAAAGTCAGTTTTTCGAAGATGCTCAAATACAAAGCGGGGCGGGCGCTGTTCGGAGACATTCCGATCGCCGCGTTGAATTATATCTGGGAAACGAAGACACCGGTTGGCACGATCGTCGAGAATGCCTATACCGATTTTGCCAAGATGGTGATCGTCGAGAGCGGGCCTCAGAAGGTGGGCATGTGGATCGCCGAAGAGCGGAATATTTACGAAGACTACAAAAAAGCGTTCGGGGAAGAGCCTCCGATGATCAACGGCGTGGCGATCATGAGCGATACGGACAATACGAAGGAGCGCGCCACCGCCTACTACGGCGATATCGTGTTCCAGCGGGGGGCGAAACAAGGCCGATGAGCCTGTAGAACGTGAAAGGGCCGGCCTATATAGGGCCGGCCCTCTCGTGGATACCGCCGCACCCGGGCGGGTGCGCGGATTCAATGTAGGGGGTTACTGAATGGAATTCGCGAAGCCGCCCCGCGTGATTTCGGCGCGAACGGTATCCCCGACCTTCTTTTGCTTGATGTGTTTCGTGCCCTGGCCCACGTAGAGCTTGACCTGGTTGCCTTCCAAATCTTCAACGGTGTAGGCGTTGCCCTCGATGTTCTTGACCGTGCCGCCGACCGTCTTCCAAGCCGGGCCCGGTTTCTCGTCATGGTGCCCAGCTTTGGGGGCCTCTGGCACCTGCGGAACCGATCCCATCGAGGCGGCTGCTGCCGCTGCGGACGAATGGGACGAAGGCTTCTTCGAACTTTTGGCCATGGCTGGCGCTGCAGCGATCACTGCGATCGCCAAAACGGCCACGATAATGGGGAGAATCTTTTTCTTCTTCGCCTTCTTCATGACAAAACCTCCTTCAAGCGTGAGTTCCATGTTCAACCTAGCCCCTCAGCAAGGCATGTGCCGTAACGTTTGGCGAGATTGATTAAGGAAATTCAGAGGGTTATGAGGACAGGTGAGCAAAATGCTTTGAAATGTCAAGAAAGTCGGAAAAAAAACGGCATGAATCTGTCCAAATATGACCGTCTCTGCCGATGTGAGGATACATGATGGCAGCACCCTTGACGGCCCTGAATCAGGCCCTCAAGCCGCTCAGGCAGCTCATTGCAGGCCGTCCTGTCTTGGCCACGTTTCAGGTCAATCTCCGATGCAATTCTGCCTGCGGGTACTGCGATCTCCCGCTCAATGTCGGTCGGTATGAAATGTCGCGGGAAGAAATTCAGGGGGTCTTTTCCGCTCTCCATCGTGATGGTGTGAGGTTCGTGCTGGTGCAGGGAGGTGAGCCGTTGTTACGGCGTGATCTGGCGGAGATCCTCGAGGACCTCTCGGCGATCGGCTTTCACCTCACGCTGATTACGAACGGTACGAAGGTCACACCGCAACTTGTCGAACGATTGAGTCGCCTGCCGGTGACCATCTCGGTGAGTCTGGACACATTGGATCGCGAAAAGTACCGGCACATTCGTGGCGCCGATCAGTTGGCGCAGGTTCTCGAGGGGATCACACTCCTGAAAGCGTTTCCTCATCCCAAGTTTCTCACCTGCATTGTGAGCGACGTCAATCGAGCTGAAGTGCCGACGGTCATCCGATTCGCACGCGGGCAGGGGTTCTTGCCGGTGGTGGGCGCCTATCATTGGAGCGTCGGAACCTACGGCAGATCCGATGAGCTCCTTATGTACGATCGATCGAGCGCTGCTGCCGTCTTCAGCGGGCTACTCAGCGACGAGCTGATTCCTCCCGGCTACCTGCGCAAGTTTGTCGAAGACAATGTGAGCTGGTTGCGCGGACAGAAACTGGAGCCCTGCGATGCGGGACGGTACAGTATTGCCATTGATGCGTCGGGGAACGTGTCGCCCTGCCTAGCGTTCCCTTCCGTGGGGAACCTGCTCAAATCGTCGCTGAGCGAGATCCTGGACCGATTCGACCGAGAGGCCATCAAGGCCTGTTCCGATAACTCGTCGTGCAACCGGTTGGATGGCCGGGTCGTCGGGACCATCCTGCGTCATCCCTTCACCGCGTTGCGGACGGCGCGGTCATTCACCTCGGGGAGAGTCCCCTCATGAGTCGTTGGATCGGCGGTCTTCTTCTTTTCATTATGCTCGCCGGCTGTTCAAGCCAGCCGCGCACATTCCAGCCGGTCGATCCCATTGCGCCCGATCGGGTTTCTCACCAGGCCTGGGACCAGATCGTCCAGGCTTATGTCAACGAGGGGCAGGTGGACTATCCAGCCATACAGGCCAGCGGCAAGCTCGATGCCTATCTGAGCGAACTCAACCGCATCGATCCGACAAGGTTGCCAAGGCGCCAGGATCAGCTGGCGTTGTGGATCAATGCCTACAACGCCTTTGCCGTGAAGGGCATCTTGGACCACTATTCGCCCATGACGCTTTGGGGACAATATCGCTATTTCATCGGCCGGGACTATCGGGTCGGCGGCATGAGCATCAACCTCTACGATCTTGAGCGGCAGGTGTTGATCGAGCAGTTCCATGAGCCGCTGATGCATTTTGCCATTGTCTGCGCATCCACATCCTGCCCGAAGCTGCAGCCTTGGGCCTATCAGCCGGATCGACTCGATCGTCAGCTTGTTCAGGTTGCGAAGGCGTTCATCAATGACCCAACGCGCAATCGTTTCGATCGAACACAAAAAGTGGCCTCGCTGTCGAAGATCTTCAAATGGTTCGAATCTGATTTTGCCGGCGCCGCTGGATCGGTGCTGGGCTATGTCGCTCGCTATGTCGACGATCCTGAATTGGCGAAGGACCTCACCCAGCCGGGCTACCGCATAGAGTACCTCGAGTATGACTGGAGTTTGAACGGCGTTCCACCAAAAGAGGTCGCTCGTGTTGGTGCATCCTGACGAGAAAGTGCCAATCGCCCGTTTGCTGACGTTTCTCGAACATGGTGAACGCATGGCGAACGAATGTGCCAAGGCCCAGGCAGTGCTTGCGTCGGATGACGGATCGCGCCGTTTTCTCCTCAGTCAGGCCCGTCAGGAGTCCGCTCATGCATTGGTATTTCAAGGCGCCATTGCCTGGCTGGCGCCCAAACATCTCGGCGACACGCCATTCCTGCCGGCGCTGGAAGAATATCGCAAGATCCTGAACGATGCGTTGAGTCGAGAGGACCTTCTCGAAATGTTTCTGGCTGAGCAGGTCATTCTTGAAGGATTAGGAGAAGCGATCCTCACGCGGATTGAAGAAGGACTGGTCAAGCGCGCTGCGCCCTTCGGTCGACTGAGGCGGATACTCTTGCGCCAAGAGGAAGCCCATCATGAATTCGGGCGCCGCATGCTCGAACGGGCCATGGATGATGGGCGAATCGACGCAGAGACGTTGCGCCGTTGTGCACAAAAGTATCTCGCGTTGACGGATCAGATGGTGTTGACCTTGAGCGAGCTATTCGACTCGATCGCTGAAGATCCGTCGGCTTGGGCTGGCGATGTAAAGAAGTTTCTCCCACAGTGGCTGGTGGAGACGACCAGATGATCTCGGTGATCATTCCCGCGTTCAATGAAGAAACGGCGTTACCAGGTACGCTCCGCGCGCTCATTCGGCAGCCGGGCAACTACGAAGTGATGGTTGTCGATGGCGGGAGTCGCGATCGAACGGTCGAGATCGCCCGTTCATTTCCCGATGTGCAGGTCATTATGTCTCCGAAAGGCCGGGCCTTCCAGATGAATGCCGGGGCAGGAGAAGCTCGCGGCGTATGGCTGCTCTTTCTGCATGCCGATACGATTTTGCCGCCCGACGCAATCCGACGGCTGATTGAAATGGAGCTAGATCAGACCATCCAAGCCGGTGGGTTCATGCATCAGTTCTCCGGCAATGACTGGCGACTCAAGTTGATCTCATTCCTGGACAACTTCCGCTGCACGCGCAGCCGCATCATCTATGGCGATCAAGCTCTGTTTGTCCGCCGTGCGTTGTTCGACCAACTCGGCGGGTTTCCCAATCAACCCATCCTCGAAGATGTGGCCTTCTGTGAAAAAATCATCAGGGTGACCAATCCGATCCTGCTCTCGTCCTCGGTCGTTACCGACTCCCGCAAGTTCGTGAAAATGGGCGTCTGGTGCAGTTTTCTGCAAGTGCTCCTGATTATCCTGCACGTCGAATTCCGCTTGCCGGTCTTGCCACGCGCCTTCTTTCGGGATGTGCGGTAAGACCCTGCAGGGACTCCCTCGGAAAGATCTCTTCAGAGTGGCGCGGCTTGTTCTGCCCACCCCCTGAAAGGGGGATGGGAGCATCGGACTAAACCTGCTAGATGAAAGCTACTTGAGGCGTGAGAGGGGCATGGTGCTCCGGAGTAGAATGCGCCGCGTGCGATATGTCGAGAATATCCCTCAAGCTCTTGAAGTCAACCCTCCGTCCTTCAACTCCTCACCAGACGTATGAAAAAAGTGAGCAAACTGGCAAAGCTACTGATGACGCTCCTCGATGTCCCCGCTGTGGGTATCCCGCGGTACGGACCACACGCCGAAGCTTGAAGGATGCGTGTTGGCATCTTTTCGGCTTCTATCCCTGGCGCTGCTATTCCTGTAACCATCGCTTCCGCCTTCGCCGCCGAAACTAGGCAGGACCTCAGCTGGTTCTCTCGGCGACTTCCCTATTTCGAGGCCCCGGTCGGCGAAGGTTGAATCGGTCACACGCTCCCAGCTACGCTAGATGCAAATCGCTGAAT
>JBKJWE010000199.1:0-4987 GCA_046717045.1 Nitrospiraceae bacterium
CCCTTGGACCTTGACCCTCCCCCAACCGACAGCAAGCCGACGGTCCTCATCGTCGACGATGAGGCGGCGCCTCGCGCAGCCCTGACTCAGATTCTGGGAAAAGACTTCAACATTCTCACCGCCGAGAACGCCCATAACGCCCTGGCCGTGATCAACGACCATGGCGTCGATCTCGTCACGCTGGATCTCAAATTGCCTGATCAGTCCGGCTCGGATCTGCTGACCGAAATCAAACGGACGCACGCCGAGATCGAAGTCATCATGGTCACGGCCTACGGCACCCTCCAATCCGCGATGGATTGCATTCGCCACGGCGCGGCGGGATTTCTCCTGAAACCGTTCAATGCGTCAGAACTTCTGGCCATCACGCTCCAGATGTCGCACAAAAAGCGACGGCTCGATATACTCCGGCCCCTGCTCATGGCATCCCCGACACTGTGGGGACCGGAACCAGCCTGTACCGAAGCCTGGCAAGCCTTCATTGCAGACTACCAGTCGCTCAGCCGAACTGGCTTGCTTCCGCCGTCACAGCAACAAGAGACCTCGCCGCTGATTCCCCTCCTATCCGACCTTATGGAGGCCAAAGACCGCCATCTGCTCAATCACGGGAGCCGGGTGAGTTTCTATGCCACCCGCCTAGGCGATCGACTCAGCCTTCCGTTGGCCGATCAACATGCGCTTGCCTTAGGCGCCTTGATCCATGATTTTGACTTGATCGCTGTCGATGACCATGACGTGATACAACTCGATTCGGATCGCTCGCGGCATCGTCCGGATCTCGGTGCTCGAATCGGCCGATCCATCGGATTGCCGACCCAAGCCGTTCAGATCATCGCCTTGCATCATGAGCGATGGGATGGGACGGGCTATCCGTTCGGGCTGGTCGGCGAAGGGATTCCTCTGCTGGCTCGCATCGTCTGCCTCTCCCAAGTCTTCGATGAGCTGACCACCGACCGACCAGACGCCGCGCCTCTTCCGGTCAAGGAGGCGCTCGCACAAATTGAGCAGCAGGCCGGGACGGCATTTGATCCGGCACTGACGGAGAGCTTCTGTCGGACGATGAACGAACAATCTCCGCCGCGTTAAACCCTTCCCCTCAGGTCTGTTCACGCCTCGCAAGCCGGCACGCCCACAGCGGCGTATAGACGGATCCGCCTGGGTTCAGGTCGCTCTTCATCAAGACAACGGATTCCACCGAGAGCGTTCCAAGGGCTAGCGGGCGATGCATCAGGTCCTGTGCTGCAAGGATCCGACTCATCGTCCGTTCCCCTCCTTTTATTCTGGCCACTGTCACATGCGGGCTGATCGGCCTTCCGTCCGAAACAAACCCAAAGGAGGCACCACAAACTTCAATCGCTCGATGCAACCTCTCCATTTGCTGCGCATCCGTGCTCTGTGCCCATGAACTCGGCGGTCCGATCCATAACAGGCGGGGTCGCTGTAGATGCGGATAGGCGTCGAGGCGATCCAGCGGAATCGCAAAGGCCTGTTGCGCACCCACGACCTGTCCAATCGACTCTCGCAATGGTTCGACGAGTGACTCCATGATGTCGCCGAGAAATTTGACGGTCAAATGAATGGAAGCCGGCTGAGTCCAGGACACCCGCAGGTCACTTGCCCCCTCCCGCCCGACCTGTGCTTTGAGATCCTCCTGGACCTGCGCAAGTCGTCGACGCAAGGGTTCGTCCACCTCAACGGCGAGAAAGGCGCGGATCACCGTTTGGCTCGTTCACGTAGCCAACGCCGTAACAGGTCCAACGCGGCCTGGGCGGCTCGCTGCTTGACGACCGAGCGGTCGCCGGAAAAGCGATACTCCTTCGTGATGGGATGACCGGTTCCACCGTCGAGCCCGATATAGACCAACCCAACTGGTTTCGTGTCCGTCGCGCCGCCAGGCCCGGCAATGCCTGTCACGGCGAGCCCGACCGATACATGACTGCGCTCCCGAACCCCGCAGGCCATCGCCGCAACCACTTCTGCGCTCACAGCCCCATGTTTGGCGACGAGATCCGCCGGTACGCCTAACATTTCGGTTTTGGCTCGATTGCTGTAACACACGGCGATGCGATCAATGTAGGCTGACGACCCCGACACCTGCGTCAACCGATGCCCAATCAGGCCGCCCGTGCAGGATTCGGCAACGGCAAGCGTCAGTCCTTGGTCGGTCAACGCCTGCCCAACCAAGCTTTCCATGGTCTCTACCCCCTCGGCAAAAAGCCAGTCATCCAAACGGATCCGAATTTCTTTCGCATAGGCCGCCAACGTACCCTCGTCCGTAGGATCTCTCCCACCACCTTGCGTCGTAAGAGAGACCATCACACCGATCGGCGACGCAAGCAGACCCAGATCGATTGGCACGCCATGTGGAATCAGCCCCTTCAGTTTGACATCGACATCCGCTTCCGGGAGGCCGACCGTATGGAAGACCTGTCGAACGATCTGATTGGGAAGCAGCCCTGCCTTCGTGAGCCTCGCTTGCAGGATCGGGACAACCCCCTGCGTCACCATCGGTTCCATTTCTCGCGGCACACCGGGTAACACCGCGAGCCACGATTGCTTCCATTCAAAACAAAAGCCCGGCGCCGATCCGACGGGATTCGCCAGTACAGTCGCACCGGACGGGATCATCGTCTGTCGCATCTGCGCAGGGCTCGGTGTTCGTCCCCATTGTGCGAGACGCGCCACCACCATGTCCCTTGCCTCTTTGCGCCGAGTGAGCCGTTTCCTTGTCGCCTGGGCTACAGCCTCTCTTGTGCAATCGTCAATGGTCGGCCCCAGCCCTCCGGTCATGATGATGATCCCAACTCGGGTGACCGCCGTCTCGATCGCCACCACAATGTCCCGTCGAGGATCACCCACCACAGTTTTGAAACGGACCGCGATTCCCAACCGCCCAAGCTGGTCTGCGATGAACAGCGAATTACTGTCGAGCCGGCCTCCTACGAGTAACTCGGACCCGACGGCGATAATTTCAGCGCGGTACGATTGAGCTGTTCGACGAGGACCTATCGGCATCGGTGACGACATGCGGGGCGTGAGGCGCGTGGCGCGCTAATGGAGCTCCGACAAATCCAAGAAGAAACTCACTTCCCCCCCATTGGCAGGAAAGACAGTGATCGTCGTTTTTGCGTGAGGGTCGAAACTGGCATAGTCGAAAGAAGCCACGACCTTCGCCCTGAACCTTGGCGCCTCAGGCCAGGCGATACTCCGGTTCGCCTGTCCATCGAAGCGAACCGTTGCCGGCGTGATCGTCTTGCCTCCTTGATCGAACACCATATAGCTATCGACCGCGAAATTGGGCACATTGCCAAAAATGACGGTGCTGACCAGCATCGTCTTGCTGTCCAACACTTGTGCGATGTCGGTCTCGCTCGGCTGTACTCCACGTAGCACCATATGCGTGGCCATCGTGGAAATTCCACCAAGCTTCGTGATCAAGAATCCGCTGGGATGCAGGTCGTCGGTCGCACCGAACCGGACGTAGAACGTGTCAGGCGGGCTTCGCTTTTCGGCGGCCTCTCGTCCGCGCTCGATGGCGGCTTGTACCTGCTCACGAGTCGGCTGAACTTCGATGGCCTGGGCCGGACGATCCACCGTGTAGACCAACACAGAGGTGAGAAGGAAAACCGCGCTCCTTCCAAACAAATAGCCGCTCGCCGACCACATGCCCATCGCAGTAACAGATCGCTTGTTCTCTGTCAACGAACAGGCGGACGCGTCGCCTATAGGTTGACAAGCTCGAAGACGAAGTGCTAAGAAAAAACATTCCGCACTAAGCGAGCCTTTTCAAGAAGTTACACGGAGGAGCGTGATGTCGAGCCCGGAACAGTCTCAACCAACCCAGCCGCCGAAACGTCAGTTTGTGAACTTCGTGTTCTACAAAGTCGATCCGGCCTGGCGCCGCTTGCCCGAAGACGAGCGTACGAAAGGCAAGCAAGAGTTTCTGCGCGCCATCGAAGACTATGCCGGGAAGGTGCTCGTGATCGCCTATTCGGCGATCGGCATTCGAGGCGATTGCGACATCATGCTCTGGCGGATCAGCTATGAGCTGGAGCTCTTCCAGGAGATGACTACGAAGATCCTGGCCTCGGGGCTGGGGAAATACATCACAACGCCATATTCCTATCTCTCGATGACCAAACGCTCGATCTACGTGGATCACCATACCCATGAGAATCAAGAGAGCAAACGTCTGACGGTGGTACCGGGCAAAGCCAAGTACATCTTCGTCTATCCATTCCTGAAAACGCGCGAATGGTTCTTACTCACGAAAGCAGCGCGCCAGGGTATGATGGATGAGCATATCGAAGTCGGGCACCGGTTCCCGTCCGTGAAATTGAATACCACATACTCGTTCGGTCTGGACGATCAGGAATGGGTCGTGGCCTTCGAGAGCGACAAGCCGGAAGATTTCTTGGACCTTGTGATGGCCCTGCGCGAAACCGAGGGTTCTCGCTACACGCTGCGTGATACGCCGATCTTTACCTGCATCCGCCGCAGCCTAAAAGAAACGCTCGACACGCTCGGCGGCTAGCAGCATTCGCTTCGCAATCTCTCGACGGCCTTCGATCTAGATGTTCGAAGGCCGTTCGTGTTTGATATGCCACCAGCCCTTCCAGACCCCCCTCTCACTCACCCACATGCTGCACTCTATTCTGCATGCCTCCCCGGGTTGGGACAATTCACCCAACAACGATACGAGCAAGGCCTGACCTGTTTCGGGATCACCATCCTCTTGGTCGTCACCAGCGCGGGCCTCGGCCGCATATCAGGCCGCGCTGCGGAAGTTTTTTTCTTTATGTTGCTCGCCCTCCCCTGGTGGGCCATCCAAAGTTACGACGCCTATCTCGGCCCAAGCCGGACGCAACGTGACTTTCTACGCACCTTGCGCGCGGTGTGGCATCAAGGACATGACATTCGCTTCCTCGGCCTCCTCCTGCTGATCAGCGCCCTCAATGACACCTGGATTATTCTGAGGACCCTCGAC
>JBKJWE010000200.1:0-3693 GCA_046717045.1 Nitrospiraceae bacterium
TGACAGGATCAGAGTTGAGCCGGGCGGAGTTTTTGGAGTCGTCGCGCTGGTCACAAAACTGGGGCGGGCCCTATGAGGACTATGAACCATTGGTCCAGTTTTCGAAGGAGCATTCCGTGAGGATAGAGGCCATGAATCCACCGAAGGCGCTGGTGAGAATTGTGGCGAGGCAAGGACTCGCACAAGCTCAGACCGATCCGATAATGGCTCAATGGGGCATGCAGGGAGAATCTATCGTGGACGATCCTCTGTATCGCACGCACATCCTCCAGCAACTCCAGGCGTGTCATGCAGGTGGGGCGAGCCTGTATCACGCCATGTATGAAGCGTCGATGGTCCGCGACGAAGGCATGGCGAAGACGATCGTGACGCGCCTGTGGCAGCTTCGATCCAGCCGAGAAGCTATGACTGGACCAGTGGTGAGCTATACCGGCGGCGGGCATATTCAGTACAACCTCCCGGTCCCCAAACGGGTTGCGCGTCGGCTCGGGGATCAGGTTCGTCAGGTGAGTATCTACATGACGTCGTTCGACTCCGGCCGGATCGACGAGCTTCGGCAGATGATTCGTGATCACATCGCCGATTATGTGTGGCTCACACCAGTCAGTGGGCAAGGCCTACCTCGCCGTTGTTAAAGCATCCCGCTATCGGGTTCGATCACATGATTATAATGATGAGGGAAGGAACGGTGTGGCAGGTTAACCTGTGATCGCACAGCGAACACCCTGTGTCGTCGAAGTGGGGCCGGGCACGGGCTATTGGTGTCGCTGGGGCGCTCTAAGCCTCAACCCTTCTGTGATGGGTCTCATACCGGGACCGATTTGTCGCTATGGAAGTGCATTATGAGGAGAAGAAACGGGTGGCCTTTTGCGGATGTAAACAGACGAAGAAATCACCCCTCTGTGATGGGTTCCACTCAAGGTTGCGAGTGAGCGTATCGGTATGGGTGCGCAACCGGGGGTGGATCAACAACCGAATGGGCCGGTCATTCGCAAAAATGTCGTCTTCCCTTGACAGCCTTGCCGATCCGTTCCAGACTACGCCACGTTATTCTAGAGTCGGATGTTGACGGGGACGCAGCGTATGCGCAACAAAATTCCTTGTTCAGCCGAGCGGTTGAGCCTCTTAGACCCACCAATGATTCAGTCGGTCGTGGATCGGAGCGCTTTCCACATCGGCAATCAGTATCTCGCCGAAAATCGGGTCCGTATCGTCGAGGCCGATGAGGCGCAGATCTCGTCTGCCGTCATCGGGAATTCCGGCCTCTATGAACAGACGATCAGGCTGAAAGACGGCCATCTCGTGTCAAAATGCAGCTGTTCCCTCCCGGAAGAGCCGATGTGTCGGCATAGTATCGCCGTCTTGTTGGAGTACCACCGGTGGGCTCAGCCGCGGAGTGCCGCCAAAAAACAAAAACCTACAGTTCCCCCCTCTTCGGCTGCCGCTCCGTCAACGTGCGGAAATGGGAACGGCAGGGGAGCATCAGCCTCCATCTCGCCGACCGATCCGAAACTCAGCGAGATGATGGCGTTCGTCGAATGGCTGCAACCGGCGATGAAGTCCCTCGAGCGGGGGCAACCCCTGCCGGAATCGCCGAAACTCGACGGAGAAGCCGGCGCCTGGATTCACGCGATTCACAATCTCGAGGAGCGTCGTCGCGAGAGCGAAGAGGTGCAAGTCAATATCGAATCCGAGATGAGGGACCGCGAAGCGTACATAGGACGGCTAACCCAACAACTCCAGGCCTCCATGACGGAAATGAAAAGCTCCCAAGCCGCCTGCCAGCAACTCC
The DNA here is from genome assembly GCA_046717045.1 of Nitrospiraceae bacterium. Taxonomy (GTDB): domain Bacteria; phylum Nitrospirota; class Nitrospiria; order Nitrospirales; family Nitrospiraceae; genus JBKJWE01. Next base: position 1,793 of record JBKJWE010000200.1, read on the forward strand.
AACAAGAATTGACGACCTATAGAGACAGGTTGGCCAAAGTGACAGAGATGGCGTCAGAAGTTGGCGGTTACGATAGCCAGCTCAAGACTGTGGCCGGCGAACTGCTTTCCAAGGGGTCGCAGCTCGACAAATTGGCCGGATCGTTCCGGGAAGTGGCCCTGGCTCTTAAGGCCATTACGAAGCCCACCCCATAGACCGATTATCCATTCGTTCCTGGGCCTGTCTCGCGAGACCTCTCTCGATTCCCCCTCTTGCGTCTCATATTCCAAGTTCAGTAAAATGTGGCCCTCGCATGAGCCATTTGATTTGAGGGAGGGATCTCGTATGAAGAAGATGTTGACAGAGGTAGGCACAGTCGCGAGTGCGGTCCTGCTGGTCGGTGTCTCGCAGGTTCTGGCCAATGAGCCGAAGGGCGGAGGCGCGCCGGACTACAGTGGAATCAGCGGAATCTACTATACGTTCATTGGACTGATCTTGGCCTACGGCGTGTACGACACGTTCTTCAAGAAGAGCTAGCCGACGTTTTCCCTCGATGCTTTTCTTCTCTCGCGTCTGCCGCATGATCGACATGCGGCAGACGCGCAGGGTCGCCCCGACAACCTCCATCCCTATTTCTGCAAGCGAGGACGAATCGTCCTCATCATATTGTCGACGATAAGGCGGTATCCTTCAGCTGTGGGGTGAATGCCGTCTGCTTGATTGAGCGAGGCCGAGGTGGCCACACCTTCAAGGAAGAAGGGAATGAGCGGGAGGCGATACCGTTTGGCCAAGTCCGTGTACATCGCTTCGAATCGCCTGGTGTAGTCCGCTCCATAGTTTGGAGGCATTTTCATTCCGGCCAGAATCACGGTCACCTTCGCCTGTTCGAGTTGTCGAATAATCTGTTCGAGATTGGCTCTGGTGTCTTCGAGTTTCAGCCCGCGGAGCCCGTCATTGGCGCCGAGTTCGAGAATGACGATCTGCGGATGGCTTTGCAAGATCCACGAAACGCGGCGCAGTCCGCCAGCCGTCGTCTCGCCGCTGACTCCCGCATTGACGACTCGATAACGGTAGCCCTCCGTCACGAGCCGATCCTGTAGTTGCTTCGGGTAGGCGTCGTCTTGGGTGACGCCCAAGCCGGCTGTCAGACTGTCTCCGAAGGCCACGATACGGGGAAGATCCATCTGAGGCTGTGCCCCCGCTCGTCCGGGTTGCGCCGTGACGTCGGTGCCCAGCCGCTGTCCGAACCCATCTCGCGGGGGCTGGGCAGGCGGGGGCGTCGAGGAAGGGGAGTTCTCGCCGCATCCGACCAACAGGAACAACACTAAACCGGCAGGAACCAGCCTCGACTGCAGCCAGGTATGGAAATGTCTCAAGGGGGCCATCGTCATCCAGTATAATATAGCGTTTGTCTCGCAGGGAATTCGACAAGTCGGCCGGGAGTCAGCATGATCTCTATTCAGCACCTTACCATGCGCTTGTCTGGGGGCGGTCACGACGTCACGATTCTCGACGATGTCAGTCTTGAAATCCCTCACAAGCAGCGCATCGCGATCGTCGGTCCGTCCGGGAGCGGGAAATCAACCCTTCTTGGGTTGATCGCCGGCCTAGATCGTCCCACGTCTGGATCGATCCTGTTAGACGGCGTGGAGATCACGACGATGTCGGAGAGTCCGATGGCCCGATATCGGCGGGAGAAGATAGGCTACGTCTTTCAGTCCTTTCATCTGATCCCCACCCTCACGGCGCGGGAGAACGTGTCTATTCCCCTTGAACTGTCTGGTGCCTCGGGGGCTCGGGAACGAGCTGGTGCGCTCTTGGCTGCGGTCGGTCTTGTAGGCCGGTTGCATCATTATCCGGCCCAACTGTCCGGGGGAGAGCAACAGCGTGTGGCGCTGGCTCGCGCCTTCGTCTGTCGTCCC
>JBKJWE010000201.1:0-4375 GCA_046717045.1 Nitrospiraceae bacterium
TCCGTGCTCTGCGCGTCGAGCAACACGTCCCCGCCGCGGGGAACCTCGTCTAAAACTTTGGACAGAGTTGCGCGATTCAGGAAGCTCACCTGGTTAGCCAGTTCGATGCGCAACACGTCGTGGCCCAGGTGCTTCTCTACGAAGCGGCGGATCGGCCTGCGCATGCTACTGTGGAGGATGAAGCTGAGGCTCACCGCCAGCCCTATCAGAATCCCGATCAGCAGATCGGTCAGGACGATGGCCAGCACCGTCAGACCGAAGGGAACGAACTGATACCGTCCCTCGTTCCACATCAACAGTGTCGGGCTGACCAGTTTGACCCCTGTGACCAGTAGGATCGCCGCTAGGCAGGAGAGAGGGATCAAGTTCAGCCACGCGGGCAGGAACGCGACGCTGACCAGCAGGAAAACGCCGTGGACAACCGCCGCGAGTTTCGTTTTCCCACCGGCGTTGATGTTCACGGAACTGCGGACGATCACCGACGTGATTGGAAGTCCGCCGATTAGCCCGACGGTCACGTTCCCGATCCCCTGACCCAGCAGTTCCCGGCTCGGGGGCGAGGTGCGTCGCTGCGGGTCGATCTTATCGACCGCCTCCAGGTTCAGCAGCGTCTCCAGAGAGGCCACAGCGGCGATCGTCGCGGCGGCGGTGTACACCGCCGGGTTAGACCACTGCGAGAAGTCGGGCGATTGCAGGAACCCGAAGAACCCCGCCAAGCTGTCAGCCTCCGGCACTTGCACGAGATGGTTCGGCTCGATGACCCACCACCCGCCGAATTGCCGAAACAACAGGCTCATCCCGACCCCCAGCAGCACTACAATCAGGGGCGCAGGGACGGGCGAGTTCTTCAACGACTTCCACCTGCCCCAGACGAACAGCACCACGATCGACAAGAGGCCGATCGCGGCTGCGCCGGGGTGGATGTCACCGATTGTTCGTGCCAGCTCGGAGAACGTGTTCTCGTGGTCCGGCTGTTGGAACGCCAGATCCCCTTCCGGGTCGGGGTCGTAGCCGAAGAGGTGGGGGATCTGTTTCAGAATCAGGATCACCCCGATGGCGGCTAGCAGACCCTTGATTACACTGGACGGAAAGAAGGAGGCGATGAACCCGGCTCGGGCCAGTCCCAGGCCGATCTGGATCAGCCCCGCGAGAACCACAGCCAGCAGGAACGTGGGGAACGACCCGAGCGACACAATCTGGGCGGCCACGATCGCTGTCAAGCCGGCGGCCGGACCACTGACGCTGGTCTGCGACCCGCTCACCATCCCCACCAGGATGCCGCCGACGATCCCGGCCAGCACCCCCGAGAACAACGGGGCACCGGACGCCAGCGCCACCCCCAGACACAAAGGCACGGCCACTAGGAACACGACCAGTCCGGCCGTCAGGTCGTGCGGTAAGGTCGAGGATGACAGGCTGTTCGTCGGCAACATGAGGGATAATGCTCCTTGTACAAGGCCAATCAACGTCAAGACGTAACCAACTCGCATATGCCGGTAGGCGATTCTCTTGAAGCCAAAGAACAATTTAGAGGGACCATTTTACATAAGCAACCACGCACGAAGGCACTCATGCCACCCACCTTCCACTCTGCCGCGCCACCAACACGCGGGTCCCAGCGCCGGAGGTGGCGTAGAGGCAGGGCATTACTTCATGCCATGGCCTGAAACCCCTTTCCGATTTACCTCTTTCTGGTCATTCGCCCTGCCTCTTCTGACGCTATTTTTGCTCCAGAACGGTCACCCATGGCATCAAGTGAAACTACCTGAGACACGTTGGTCGTGTTCGCGAGTTCTTGGATGTTCAGAAGTGCAGATGTGGCGCATCGGGGGTGAGATGTGACGGTGCGAGATTCGCTGCTGCCGGTGTATCCCTAACAGGCGCAGCTAGAAAGGCTCACTCGTGTTTCCCGCTACACATCGCTCTATTGAATTCACGGGGGCGGACAAAATCTTGCGTATTTATCTCCGATACACTACATCGACACGGGTGAGGAAGTCTCCGAGCTCGGTGGTTTGTCGTTCAATCGTCGTCCAGTCCTGCCGTAACGCCGCCTGTTCGAGTGCCGCGCCGATCTCGCTGATGGCATCAAATCCGTAGCCGCCGCCGTCTCCCTTCATGCGATGACCGAGCAGTTTCACCGTGCTAAGGTCTTGTTGATTCCGCGCGGTGTGGAGCTTCTGTAGATCACCCCGGCGGTTTTCCAAGAACCCCGGGACGATCTCTTGAAGGGCTGAATCGAGGGTAACCGTGATCTTTTGATCGGTGCCGGTCTGTGTTGTCGTCTTCATCTTCATGCGGCCCGTTGGCCTTTATAGGCTTGGAGGAGTTCCAGGAGTGTGGTGCGCTTGATGGGTTTGGTGATGTGGGCGTCGCAGCCGGCCTCGAGGATCTTGACCCCTTCTTCTTTCAAGGCTAGGGCCGTGAGGGCCACGATCTGTGTCCGCGGCAGATCGTGTTCGCGTTCCCAGTTGCGGATGGCCGTCGTCGCTTCGTAGCCGTTCATGACAGGCATCTGCATGTCCATGAAGATCAGATCGTATTGATTGGTCTTGAACTTGTCGAGCGCGATGGCTCCATCGTCGGCAATGTCGAGTCGATGACCGGTTTGTTTCATATACGACCGGACAAGCACCTGGTTATCAGGAGAGTCTTCGACTAGCAGCACACGCAAGCTGTTTAGGGAGGGGGTTGGTGTTGGAAGTGGTAGTTCGGAGAGGGTCGAGGGCTGGATGCCCTTTCCTCGAGCGAGCACAATGCTGATCGTTTGCAACAGGTCGGAACGCCGGATCGGCTTGATGAGATAGCCTCCCAGCTCCATGTCGTAAGTTCGGGCGATATCGTCGGCCCATTGCTCCGATGTGAGCATGACGATGGTCAGGCCCTTGTCCAGTTGTGCCTGCCGAATGTCTTCGACGACTTGAAAACCGTCCACATCGGGCATACGGCAATCGAGCAGCACCAGCTCGTACGGCCCCGCGGCATCGGCGGCTCGCCGTAAGGCGAGAAGAGCAGCTCGCCCGCTGGCAGCATCGGCGACTTGGGCCCCCCAGGCCGTAAGGGTTTCTCGGAGAATAAGGCGATTGGTGTCATGGTCGTCGACGACTAACGTTCGGAGTCCTGCCAGGTTGATGGGGAGTGTCAGATTCGCGAGCGGGTCATGAGGCTGGACCTCCAGTTCGACCGTGCAGTGAAACGTGCTGCCCTGTCCCTCTGTGCTTTCGACCCAGATCCTGCCGTTCATCCGCTCAACCAGCTGTCGAGAAATCGTCAGTCCGAGTCCAGTCCCTCCATACTTACGGGTGATGGAGGCATGCGCTTGCGTGAAGCTCTCGAAAATGCTGTGCAGCTTGTCCGCCGGGATGCCGATTCCTGTATCGCTGACGGAGATGCGCAGCAGCCCAGGCTTTCGGGCATGCGGTTCGTTCTGCACCCGCAGGGTCACGGAGCCCTGCTCCGTGAACTTGAGCGCGTTACTAATCAAGTTGATGAGAATCTGGTGCAAACGATTGGGATCGCCGATGAGCGCACAGGGGACATCCGGCGCCAAGTGGTACGCCAGCTCCAGCCCCTTTTCGTTGGCCCGCATGGCGAGAATTTCGATGGCTTTCTCGATCAAATCGCTGAGATCGAAGCCGACGGATTCTAATTCGAGGTGGCCGGCTTCGACTTTCGAGAGATCCAGCACGTCGTTGATGAGGTTGAGTAGGGTACTGCCGGCGCGGCGGAAAATGCGGAGATACTTCCGTTGATCGGGTGTCAGTTTCGTGTCCCACAGCAGATCGGCCATGCCGATGATGGCATTCATGGGGGTTCGGATTTCATGGCTGACACTGGCCAAGAATTCGCTTTTGGCCCGGCTTGCGACCTCCGCGGCGTCCTTGGCGACGAGCAGGGCCTGTTCGGCCTCGCGCCGTTCGACCGCTTCGCGCTTTCTGGCGACTCGTTCTTGTTGGAGGGATTTCTTGGCTTGTGCGAGAGCCCGGTTCGGACTGCCGGTGCTGCGAGCACGTTGTCGTCGAGGCGATGCCGCGGTTCGGCGCATGATTAATGCTCTCTCATGATCGAAGCCGGTCAGGCTTGCGGCCGTCGTCGGTCAGTTGCTACTCGTCGTTTGAATGGGGCACGAGGGTGAGAATACCGGCCTGCTTGGCTCGATTTCGGCCTTCTTGCTTTGCTTGATAGAGGGCCTGGTCTGCGGACTTGATCAAATCGGTGGGGGAGGCGATCCGGTTCGGGATCGTGCTGGCATAGCCCACGCTGCTGGGGATGCATCCTCCGTCGGAATGGGTGATGCCCAGCGACTCGATTCGGCGACGGAGCGCTTCAGCAACCTGGGCCGCGCCTTCTGTGCTGGTACCGGGGAGGACGACGA
>JBKJWE010000202.1:0-9601 GCA_046717045.1 Nitrospiraceae bacterium
TTGGGATATTTCGGCGAATTCGTTGGGACTGTCTATTTTCGGCACAATCCCGATTATCCTGGGACGAACATGGTGATGGCTGCTTTCGAGGTCGACAAGCCGCGCAATTGACGGCAGGTATGCTCAAAGCATTTCCTGTGGCCGGTGCGAAGCGTGGAGCGGGTACTTCTGATAAGCCGGTTGATCAACGGCGGAGCCAGTTCGTCTAACGTGCACCGGTATACATGCATGGGACTTATGACTTCGACTCAATCCTCTTTCGTGCTGCGAATGGTGTCCACGTGAGTCGATCCGGGTCTACCGCGATTGTGGCAAATCACTTAGGGAAGCGTTACGTGTTGGCCGAGGCTGGCATTGGCCGATATCTTTGGCGTAACGGTAGCCCTTGTCAGGAGTTCTGGGCCCTGAAGGATGTATCGTTTTCAGTGGCTGCTGGGGAATCTCTCGGCATCATCGGTGCGAACGGTGCGGGCAAAAGCACCCTTCTAAAGATTCTTTCACGGATCACTTCGCCGACTTCCGGGCATGCTCTGGTCGATGGGCGCGTGGGGACAATTCTTGAAATCGGCACGGGATTCCACCCCGAACTTACCGGACGAGAGAATGTGTATCTTGGTGGCGCAATCCTTGGATTGAGGCGATCGGAAATCGATGTTAGATTCGATGAAATTGTATCGTTCGCAGACCTCTCTCCATTTATCGACGTGCCGGTGAAACGATATTCCTCCGGAATGTATGTGCGATTGGCCTTTGCGCTCGTAGCACATCTGGAGCCTGATATTCTGATTGTTGACGAGGTTCTTGCGGTAGGCGACGCCGGCTTTCAGAAGAAATGTCTTGCCAGAATGGACGAAGGGCTTCATCGCGAAGGACGGACGATTCTGTTTGTCAGTCACAACTTCGATGCAATTCGTCACTTGTGCACTCGGGCGATCCTGTTAGAGAAAGGGAAACTTGTCGCGGACGGAGCTGTCAGTGATGTTCTCGGACGCTATACGTCCAACCAGCAGGTCACCTTTGATCTTCGCAATCAAGCATTGGACAACAGAGCGAACCGCACGGCTGGGCGGGCCCGAATTACGGATATCGCACTAGTTGATCCGAAATCGACCAATGCGTGGAGCTTTCGAACTGGAGAGCGGTTTGCTCTGCGGCTGACCTACGAAGTGATGGAGCCCATCAAATCGTTAGCGTTCAACCTCATTTTCTCCAACGCCTTGGATGGTCAAGTTATCACCACAATCAAGGATGACATTGTCTTCGAGTCGGCCGACGCAGGTGCGACAGGAGAAGTGACGATAGAAATACCATCTTTGCCATTTCGCCCCGGGGATATTGCGTTGAGTATTACACTTGCGGATACGGATTTTTCGATACCCGATGATGTGGTCGATGCGAATGTCAATCTGCCGAGATTGATGATCGAGTCTGATGAAAGCGACATGAACCGACGGGTTGGCTATGTGGACGTGCTCTTCAACGTACGACGACGCTCAACCGCGGGGCGGTGAACGGTGGCTTCATAGAAATGGCCGTTACAAGAATTGATTCTCGTCTCGCATGGTCCCCGAACCTTCGCGAGCTGTGGGACTTCAGAGTGTTGACGCTCCTGCTTGCATACCGACACATACGGGTGCGGTACAAGCAAGCCATTCTTGGAATCCTCTGGGCCCTGCTGTCGCCGATAGCGTTCACGGCCATTTTTCTGATTTTCTATCAGCTGATACCTGTCAAGGCGTCCGGTGATTTGCCTTATGTTCCTGTTGTCTACAGCGGAATGATTGTCTGGCATCTTGTCAATAGAGCGCTCAGCGACGGTGGAACGAGTTTGACAGCCAACGCGAGCATCATCACGAAACTCTACTTTCCGAGAATGATCTTTCCGATATCCGCCATTCTTGCCGCGATATTCGATTTCCTCATCTCCTTTATCTTGTTATTAGGTCTTCTGCTGTGGTTTGGTATGCCGATCAGCTCTCGTATTCTGGTCGCTCCTGTGTTTATTTTCTGGATCGCAGTGCTTGTCTTTGGAGCGACCATGTGGCTTTCTACCATCGATTGTGTGTTTCGAGATCTACGCCATGCGCTTCCTCTCATGCTTCAGTTGGGAATGTTTGTGAGTCCCGTTGCCTACATCACATCTGCGATCGTGCCGGAACGGTGGATGTGGCTTTATGAATACAATCCTTTGGTCGCTCCGCTGGAGGGTCTTCGGTGGGCAGTGATTTATGGGGCACCGGCTGTAAGCCCGTCCGCAGAGATGAAATCGTTAGTGTGTACCGTCCTGTTGCTCGCTACGGGCTTGGTGTTCTTTGCGCGAATGGAACGCACCGTGGTGGACCGGATTTAGATTGCCATGTCGATTTCTGTATAGAAGTGGCACGATATTCAGCAAGTGAGATCGTGAAGTCCCTTCTTGCCGTTCTCATCTCCATCGTTGCGACGTTCTATGCCGCTGAACTGATACTGGCCGTTGTCCCCCCCTCCCCCCAGCCGAGTTCGCTTCGGATCTCGAAAGCTTTGGCGGAACATCACCTATTCGATATGCGGGAAGACTGGGAAGTAGTGGCCGACTTGAGACAGACGAAACAGGAGGTTTATCAGGCGATCGTGCCGTCTGAGTTCTGGCCGAGTAACGGCCTTCCGACAAACAACGGCGGTCGATTGTTCCCTCTGGGCGCGATCGCCGGCTCGACAATCGTGTACTGCAATGAAAACGGTTTCTATAATGCCTACGTGAGTGATCGGCACGGATTCAACAACCCTGAGAACCTGAAGTACGATGTGGCCGAGCTTCTGCTCGTCGGAGATAGTTTTGCGCACGGGGCCTGTGTCAATCCGCCGGCGGATGTAGGCGGGCGTCTGCGCGAGTATGGGCACCAGGTGATCAATATTGGGTTTGGAGGAAACGGCCCGCTCACTGAATTTGCGGGGATCCGTGAGTATGGAAAAACACTCAGGCCAAAGTTCGTCATATGGCTTTATTTTGAGGGGAACGATGTCACTGACCTAAGTTTCGAAAGAAACGTCCCAACGTTGATGAGATATCTAGAAAATGGATTTTCCCAAGGACTGATGGGTCGGCAGGGGGAAATCGACAGTTTGCTCCGCAACTTTGTTGTAGAGTTTGAGCGTACACGCAACACGAAACCTACTGCGGTACCGGCGAGCGCATCGCCGTCACTGGCCCCCGTCCTTCGCCTCATGGGGGTACGCAAGTTACTCGGCGAAGCGAGGCGACTCGCGGGAGATGGCGTCTACCTCGATGAGTTGCGTGAAAATCTTTCGCTCTTCGATCGGACGCTTGTGGCTGCGAAGCGCGAGGTTGAGAGCTGGAACGGCTCGCTGCTCTTTGTCTATCTTCCAGCGCACGATAGGTTCACAAACAGGTTGCGACTCAATAACAAGCATCTCTATCAGCGCGAGACAGTTCTCAATATTGTGCACCGGAACGGCATAGAGCTGCTGGACTTCCACCGAATACTTGCCGAACAGCCTGATTCATTACGCTATTTCCCATTCCGTGTCTGGGGCCACTTCAATGGCGAGGGTTATGAACTGCTCGCTGCCGAGATCCATCGCACGCTCTTAGAGAGAGGGACGAAGCGGTCCGACTTGCCCGCGGCTCACCACTAACAAGGTATGTGGAGGAGCGCATCGGTGAGGAGAATTACGGGCAGGATATTGATGCTCCCTGAGAGATAGAAGGAACGATGGTCTCATTCTTGAAACACATGTATCGGGCGACCACCACTCTCGATGATGAGGCGAAGAAAGTTACTGACTTTATCAGACAAGGCTGCAACGGACTACCAGGGGGAGGCAAGGTACTGGACATAGGCTGTGGCTATGGCCGATACCTTCGTACGCTCAACAGGCTCGGGGTTGACGCGACCGGGGTAGATGTAAATCCCGAAATTGTCCTTGCCAATCGCGCAGCCGGGCTCCAGTGCCTCACGTTGGAGGAGCTCGAAAAGTCGACTGTCAGGTATGACGTGCTCTGCATGTCCCATATCATTGAACACTTCTCGCCAAGGCCGCTGCTTGACTTCATGGACCACCACCTCGATCGTCTCACGCCGTGCGGACACCTCGTTCTTGCCACTCCGTTGCAGAGCACGGCGTTCTATGACGATTTCGACCATGTGAGGCCATATCATCCGCAGGGACTGATGATGGTGTTTGGTGAGGGCGTCGCCCAAGTGCAGTACTACGCCAGGAACCGGTTGCGATTAGTTGACGTATGGTTTCGACGAGGCCCCTTTCGGGTTCAGCATTCACGGGCGATACTGACACGTGCGCCCTCTCGATTCGTTACCCTCCTAGTGAACCTGTCCCTGGCCCTGGCGTTCCGAGCAACGTTTGGACTTGTTGGCAGAGTTGACGGCTGGGTCGGTCTCTTTCAGAAGGTCGAGCGCCAGTGCCCCAACTAGACCTTCGGCGACAGGGACCTCCCGGTCTCCGTCCTGCTCGTTGGATGGGACCGGTAGTCGCGGTCGTTTCCCTGACGCTGGCACTGGTTGCTGCAGACGGTCTGTTTCGACTGGTCCGCTATGTGGTCAAAGGTGGACCACAATTGGAACGTGCGGAAACCCTCGATGACCCAGAACTGGGTTGGACGCTCAATCCGAACCGCAAACGACTCGAACGTCTCAATAGCTGCGGAGAACGTGTCGTGCGAGACCCGCCCCCCAGCCGCTATCTTGCCAAGGTTCCGACCAGCCAGGAGGAATGAGGGTGCTGTTCTTGGGTGACTCCTTCACTCATGCCCATGAAGTTTCCACGGGCGCCGCGTATTACGACGAATTTGAACGCGTCACGGGCGGACGCTATGCCGTGTTTGCCGCCGGTAGTGGCGGTTACGGCACGGCTCAGCAGTTCCTCCTGCTTAAGCAAATCGCTTCCGAGGTCGCACCTCAGATTGTCATTTGGCAACTGTGCGCCAATGACGTGGAAGAGAACGTATACAACGGAACGGACCTCAGCACGGTGCAGAAGCCACGACCCTACTTCGATCTCAGATCAGGTGGGTTACATCGTGCAGATCCAAGCTTGTGGATACTCAAGCACAGCGAGCTCGCTAAGTTTGCCTACGGACAGTTGGCCAGCCTCGATCGTAGGCGACAGATCGGTTTATTGGAAGGACTCGACCGCCTTCTGGCCTCGCATGACAAGCCGACGCATGAGGTGGAGAAGGAAGGTTTGGAAGTCCTCTCGCATCTGATCGGTGAAGCCAAACGAATGTTGCCAGGTGTGCGTATCGTCGGGTTTTCTGCCACTCGTGAACTCGACGACCAATACGATTCGGTTTTCCGCGCACATCAGATCGAGTATTGGCCTGGGATCGCTGTCGCGGTCTCGGCGGAATCTACGAGCACCAATTGCGCCCCAGTGGATGCGCATTGGAATCATGCCGGTAACGCCGCGGCAGGCCGGATCCTTGCGCAACGGTTGGTGGGGCAGTGAGCGTATGCTAGCGCCGATCGCCTTATTCGTCTACAATCGGCCGCACCACACCCGAATGATCCTGCAGTCGCTTATCGGCAATCCGGAGAGCCGGGCGAGCGACCTCTACGTGTTCTCGGATGGCCCCAAGGATGAAACTGACGAGAACAGCGTCGCGGAGGTTCGGCGAGCGGTGCTGGGGACGCCTGGATTCCGTTCGGTCGAGATCATCGAGCGCGAGCGCAACATCGGTCTCGCTACATCCATCATCGACGGTGTCACCCGATTGACGGCCAGTCACGGTAAGGTGATCGTCATCGAGGACGATCTGGTGTTGGCTCCACGGTTCCTGGAGTTCGTCAATCGGGGGCTGGAACACTATCAAGACGAGATGCGCGTGATGCAGGTCTCAGGATACATGTATCCTGCGGACCTTTCGGAGGCCCCGCTTGCGGGTTTCCTGCCCTCCATCTCCTGCTGGGGGTGGGGGACTTGGGCACGTGCATGGTCAGCCTTTGATCCTTCGATGTCGTTTTGCACGCGACTGAAGGAAGATCGAGTGCTGCGGGCCCGTTTCGACATGGACGACGCATACGATTATTTTGGCATGCTTGAGCAGCAGCGAGCGGGCCGAGTCAATTCTTGGGGCATAGTCTGGAATCTGAGCGTGTTTGCTAAAGGCGGGCTGGTTCTATGCCCTCGGCAAAGCCTGGTATCGAACGCCGGTTTTGACGGATCGGGAACACATGCCGGCGGCTCGGATGGATCCGACCTCGGTGGAGTCACGTTGTGGAACTACGATGGCCCCTTCGAGTTTCCAGACCGTATCGAAGTCGACGGTGGCTATTACGAAGCATCCCGCGATGTGATCCTCGCGGCGCAGAAAGGATGGCGAGTGTGGGCTCGAAAGCTGCTTCGCCGGTAAAGCGTCTTGTGCGGAATCTTTGTCCACCGCTCCTGTGGCGGGCCATGGCCGCGACGAAGGCTCGCGTCATGTCCGCCCATCCGGTCGTTGGTGGGCACCCCGATCACCAGGACCTAGATATCTACTGGAGCGAGGAGATGGCTGCCCTCCTCGAAACGTGGGGAGAAGGCAATGTGTGGAACGAGATCCAACTCTTACTCTGCGATCGACGCGGTAAGGTGCTCGATATTGCCTGCGGAACTGGCAAGACCATGCAGGTTCTATCCCGCTTTCCTAGCCTGGAGATCACAGGTTTCGACATTTCCGATCTTCTCATCAGGAAGGCGCACGAACGTGGCATCGCACCGGACCTGTTGCATGTTGCCGATGCCACGACACTCTCCTTTTCCAATGAGAGTTTCGACTATGCCTACTCGATAGGTTCATTCGAGCATTTCACCGAAGAAGGTTTGTGCAAGGCCATCGCCGAGTGCCACCGCGTTGTCTGCCGTGCTGCCTTCCATATGGTGCCGGTTTCTCGTAGCGGCAAAGACGAAGGCTGGATGAAAACGCAACAGAGTTTTTTCAACAATTCGGTCGAGTGGTGGTTAGGAAAATACAGCGCCAGCTTTCCCAAGGTCTTGGTTCTGGACTCGGTTTGGGAGGACAGCCTGTCGGTGGGAAAGTGGTTTGTCTGCTTGAAACGGGGTCTACAGTGAACATCATTGGCACGTTGGCGCATTTGTACGGCCGGGCCAAGTACGCCCTTAAGAACCGGATGAACCGGCGGCGGGTACGTATGTGTGGCACGAACTCGGTGATTCAGGGGTATGTCGATTCACGAGGAAAACAGTGCAAGATCACGATCGGCGACGATTGTCTGCTCCAGGGATTGCTTGTGACGGAGAATGATACGAGCGAGATCCGCATCGGCAACAATGTATTCATCGGCGCGAACACCGTTATTGATTGTGCCCTGCAGGTCGTCATCGAGGACGACGTACTCTTGTCGTATGAGTGTCTGGTACTCGATAGCAACAATCACAGCAATGACGCACGTACCCGCCGCAACGATCTGCCCGATGTACGGGATGGGCGACCATATAATTGGAACGCGATCCCCTCCAAACCGATCTACATATGTCGAGGCGCCTGGATTGGGGCGCGATCGATTATCTTGAAGGGGGTGACCATCGGTGAGGGTGCAATTGTGGGGGCGGGGAGCGTCGTCACCAAGGATGTCTCACCGTATACGGTGGTCGCGGGCAACCCGGCTCGCGTAATCAAAAACGTGGCACCGCCCGACGCGGAAGCTGAGGTTCAGTCGGCGCGTGTCTGAGCCGGCTCAAGTCTTGTTCAGGCTCGACCTCCTGAACGAGTAGGTCGAGAGATATGTGAGGGTTGAATGGCCTATGAAGTAATTGAGCACAATGGCATACGGTATGCCGAGATCATCTGGGCTAATACGCAGGTGGAGAAAACAAAATTTTTCTCTCCGCCGGATTCTTCCTTTCAGTTTGGTCTGCTGGCCCACCACGCGGGTTTTGTGGAGCCGCCTCATTCTCATCATCCGGTCGCTCGGACCATCCCGGATCTCCAGCAGATGTTCGTCGTCCAGCGCGGAGTGGTGGTCGTCTCGTTCTTTACCAGCAACGGCTCATTGCTGCAGGAGATCACCCTAAAAGTTGGGGATGCCATCAACCTGATCCACGGCGTGCACGCGATTCGGGTCGTTGAGGACATGCAGTGTATCAGCGTGAAACAGGGCCCTTTCATGGGTGATCAAATGGACAAAGTAAATGTCGAGCCCAAATAGAATACCTGTTCATCAGCCCGATATCGGCGAGGATGAGATTGCGGCAGTTGTCGCCGCTTTGCGCCGTGGCGAAATCTCTGGCTCCTTCGGTCAGGCGATCCCCGAGTTTGAATCCTCGTTTGCCGCCTACTGTGGTTGTAAGTATGGGGTCGCTGTCAGCAGCGGGACGACGGCATTGCAGCTCGCAATCGCTGCGGCGGGAATAGGTCGTGGCGATGAAGTGCTCGTGAGTGCCTCGACCAACATTGCGACCGCTCTCGCTGCCTACCACAACAATGCCGTGCCGGTTCCCGTCGATTCCGAAGAAGCGACTTGGAACCTGGACCCAGATCTCCTCGAAGACCTGATTACTCCCAGGACCCGGGCGATCATCCCTGTGCACCTGTTTGGTCATCCCGCTGCCATGGATCGGATCTGCGCGATCGCGCGCCGCCACAATCTGATCATCGTTGAAGATTGCGCGGAATCTCACGGCGCCACCTGGCAGGGAACGATGACCGGCGCCTTCGGTGACATGGGATGCTTTAGTTTTTACGCCAACAAAATCATTACCACCGGAGAAGGCGGGATGGTGGTGACGAATGATGCGAAGCTCGCCGAGCGTCTCCGCTCGTTGCGCAATCTGGCCTTCGGCAAGCCGCGGTTTTATCACGAGGCAGCCGGCTACAACTTCCGAATGACCGGATACCAGGCCGCGATGGGGCTGGCTCAGCTGGCCCGAATCGATCAGTTGATCGCTGACAAACGGCGGGTAGCCCACCCCTATAACCGTTTGCTGCACGGCATCCGCGGTCTTCTGTTGCCGACCGAGTTGCCGGGTGCCCGCAATGTCTACTGGATGTATGCGGTAACCATTGGGCCAGAATTTGGATTGTCGCGCGATGAAGTGGCCCGACGTCTCTCAGATGAAGGAATTGAGACGCGGACCTTTTTCTGCCCCATGAATCAGCAGCCTTTCCTGCGGCAGCAAGAAGGGTTCCGCGAGATCTCTTGTCCCGTCGCAGAACGCCTATGGGAGCGCGGCCTGTATTTGCCTTCCGGGAACTCGCTTGACGAGGCCACCATTCTTTTTATCTGCGAAGTCATCAGGAAGGCGCGATCTTGAGTTGGCGGCGCTGGTCCGAGCATGGGATGCCCCCTTCTTTCAGCATGTCTTCAAAACTCTCATGCACGTAGGGGTCTATCTTGGCGGCTTCGAGCCGGAGTCGGGAGGTGGCTACACTTTTCAGGTCGACGTGTTACGGCATCTGCTCTCGGAGGCGGGCTGTTCACCTCACCGCTTTACCTTGCTGTGTGCCTCAAAGTCCATAGAAGTGTTTGCGCGGGAGTTCGAAGGGATAGACAAAGTAGGCGTGGTGCGCGTCCGAGCCCCAGGCCCCATCGAGAAAAGCCTCGGCCTACTCAAGCGCTCATCGGCGCTTGTTCGGCGCCTGCAT
>JBKJWE010000203.1:0-3034 GCA_046717045.1 Nitrospiraceae bacterium
TTGTGGGACGATCATCAAATGCGAGGCCAAGCGGACTCGGAATCGCCGGCTCACGGTGCTGGAAGTAGTCGTTGAAGATGCCAGCGGGCGCATGCAAGTCGTGTTCTTCAATCAGCCCTATTTAGAACAGGTGTTGGCGGTCGAGAAACTCGTGATGATGAGCGGGCGCATTATTTCAGGTAAACAAGGCTGGATGGTGCCGCGGATGGATGTGGCGCAGTATGAAGTGGTGGGGGAGGAAACGGAATCCACGCTGCATGTCGGGCGGATTGTGCCCATCTATCATGAAACGAAAGGCTGGACGTCGCGCCAGATGCGGGTGCTGGCCAAAGGGCTCCTGGACGAGCATGCTGGCGATCTCCACGATCATCTGCCGGTGCCGGTGCGCGCCAGGCAGCGGTTGATTCCGGTCCAAGAGGCAATTCAGGAGATTCATTTTCCCAAGGCCGGAGCCGACCTTCGTCTATTGGAACAGGGAAAGACTGCGGCGCATCGACGGCTGGCGTTTGAAGAATTGTTTCTCCTCCAAGTCGCCCTCGCCACCAGGCAGCGTGCTGTGCAAGACGAACCGAAGAGTCTCCAGTTCAACCCACGCCCGCCGATGCTGGCAAAACTGGAACGATTGCTGCCCTTTCAATTGACGGCGGCGCAGAACCGAGTCATTCGAGACGTCTTTCGCGACATGCTCTCCACGCGGCCCATGAATCGGCTCGTGCAGGGCGATGTCGGATCAGGCAAGACCATGGTGGCCCTGCATGCGATCGTGCTGGCCTGTGGGTCCGGCTATCAAGCCGCACTCATGGCGCCGACGGAGATCTTGGCTGAGCAACACTATCGCAATCTGCGGGGGATGCTCGAAACACTCGGATTGACGGTTGCCCTCCTGCGCGGCAGCGACAAGGCTGCGGTCAAGAAGGGACAGGCAGAGCAGCTGGCCTCGGGAAAAATTCACGTGGCGATTGGGACCCACGCGCTGATTCAAAAGGGTGTGGCCTTCAGGAACCTCGGGCTCGCAGTTGTCGACGAACAACACAAGTTCGGTGTGTTGCAGCGGAAGACTCTCATCGAGAAGGGCTATAGGCCGGATGTGCTCGTGTTGACGGCAACGCCGATTCCCAGGACTCTCGCGATGACGGTCTACGGCGATCTCGACGTGTCGACCATCGATATGTTGCCGCCGGGACGCAAGCCGGTCCGTACGTTTCTCTTCGGCGAATCGCAACGACGCAGGGCCTATCAGATTCTGCGCGATGAATTACGGAACAAGAAACAAGCCTATGTGGTGTATCCTCTTGTCGAAGAATCCGAGAAGACCGATCTCCAGGCGGCGACTCAGGCAACGGAACGGCTGCAGAACGACGAGTTCGCAGACTTCCGGGTCGGGCTGCTTCATGGGCGGATGAAGGGGGCTGAAAAGGAAACAGTGATGGCCGAGTTTAAAGCCGGAAGGATTCATCTCTTGGTTGCGACAACGGTGATTGAAGTCGGTGTCGACGTCCCGAACGCGACCGTCATAATGATCGAGCATGCCGAACGGTTTGGGTTGGCACAGCTGCACCAATTGCGTGGGCGGGTGGGGCGCGCGGGTCATCAATCGTACTGTTTGCTTATGGCCGTGGGGATGGGGCGCTCACGCGGGTTTATGGGACGGCGCTCGGTAGAGGGGGAGGAAGCCACCTCCACGGCGCGCGAACGTTTGGAAGCGTTGGTCCAGTCGAACGATGGCTTTGTGATCGCCGAAGAGGATTTGCGCATTCGAGGGCCAGGGGAGTTTTTCGGCTTTCGCCAATGGGGCATGCCAGAATTTCGCGTCGCCAACATCGTACGCGACGGCGAGCTGCTCCAACAGGCCAGGCAGGAAGCCGTGGCCCTGCTGAAGCAGGACCCGCAGCTCCAAGCCACGGCTCATCAAGGGCTGCGCGAGGCGATGATGCGAAAATGGGAAAAGAAGTTGGAGTTGGGGTCGGTAAGCTAAGACGCGGGCTGTCGGTGACTTACCCAGCTTTCTCTGTAAACGAGGGGCTCCCCGTTGGTCTCCCTTGCTCGCGCAACGCGCACGCAAAGAGGGAGCGGGGGTGCCTGGTTGTACTCCTGCTCGCGGAACGCGCGCCCTCAGAAGGACCTCGTTCGACGCGCGCATTCGAGGATCAACCAGGCCGCCCTGTGAAGAATAGGCAAGCGAGCTTGGAATGATTATGTAATTAGGCGGTGCTCGCCAGGGTCAATGGCGCGTCTCGGCGCGCCAAGGGTTGGGCGGGTGAGAAAGTTGCGCGCAGTCGGAGACCGAACGAGTCGCCCCTTAAGTCGATGGAAGCTATGGCAGCTAGATTCCTGATCGACGCCAGCTGGTTGTTGAATCACCCGATCCCAAGGAATGGAAAAGGTAAGAGCAGATGGGATTACTGCAACGACTGAAACATGATGTGAAGGCGGGCTTGGCGACGTTGCGGTTGGGGACGGCGCAGGCGGCGAATCGCGCGCTGGAAGAAACCGAACTGCTCAGGCTCCGACTCGACATTCGCAAGATCGATCAGCAGTTGGGCGAACGCTACCGCGATGTCGGTGAACGGGCCGTAAGCCTGCGCGAGGCTGGGGAGCCGGCCGAACGCGTGCTCTATGACACAGAAATCGGTCGACTGGTGAAAGACATTCAGCAACTCAAGGATACCCGAGAGAAGCTTGAGCTGGACATGGCTGAGATCTGCGAACAGGTATGACGCGGGATCGATCGCGTCCCATACGCCTCGCTGGGATCGATATTGGAACCCTCACCTGCCGACTCCTCATCGCCGATCTCCCCGCCCCTGGCCGACTAGTCGAGGTCCGATCTGAACGGCGCATTCTCCGTTTGGGTGAAGACGTTGATCAGACAAAACGGCTGAGTGAGGCGGCAATGGATCGGGTGATTCAGTGTTTGAAAGAATGGTGCGAGGTGATCGATGGGTACCGAGTCGATGGCTGCACGGTGGTCGCCACGAGCGCGGTTCGCGACGCAGGAAATCGAAACGAGTTTCTGGATCGGGTGAAACGCGAG
>JBKJWE010000204.1:0-6189 GCA_046717045.1 Nitrospiraceae bacterium
TGTTGGAGCGACATCCAGTCGATTGCATTCTGCTCGACGACGGGTTTCAGCATCTGGGCTTGCACCGTGACGTGAATGTACTACTCGTCGATGCGACGGATTCCGAGGGGCTCTCCGCCGTGGTCCCGGCCGGTCGTCTTCGAGAACCGATACAAGCTGCGGCGCGCGCGACCGCCCTCATCGTAACGAGGGCGGATCGATCGGACGATGTCACCCGGGTGTTGGATCGACTGCGCAGGGCAGTCGACTCGATGCCTGATCCCATTCAGGTCGTGTTTCGAGCGGAAGGTCTGGTTGCTGTAATGACCGATGCTTGGCAGCCTCCGTCATGGTCGGCAGGAAAGACGGCGTTGCTCTGCAGCGGGGTGGGTCATGCGGCGTCATTTCGTGCATTGGCCATCACCCTGGGTCTTCGGATTTTCGGCGAAGTAGTGTATACCGATCACCACCACTACACGAAAGATGACGTGGAGCGTCTCCAGGCCAAGGCCGTCGAGTTGCACGTGGATCTGGTGGTCACCACTGAAAAAGATGCCGGCAAGCTGGCTCCGTTGCTTCAACCGGCTGATTCCTGGTGGGCGGTTCGTCTGGGGACGCAGGTGACGGTCGGGGAAGAACAACTGCGTCGATTGGTGGTGGGGAAGGCAACCGTGAATTCGAGGGAGGTTCATGCGTAACCCTCTACCTAGGAACGTGCTCGTGCGCGGCCCGAACTGGCTCGGCGACGCGGTCATGTGCGAGCCGGCTTTGCGCGGATTGAGACAACTCTTTCCCGAGGCCGAGATCACGTTGTTGGTCAAGCCGGCTATCGCTGAGCTCTTTATCGGGCATCCGGCGCTTGCGCGAGTGCTGATTTATGACGACAAGGGCCGACATGCCGGTCTCACAGGCAAGTGGACACTCGCCGGCCTCCTGCGGCGCCATCGGTTCGATCTCGCAGTGCTCCTTCAAAATGCCTTCGAAGCGGCGCTGCTGGCATTTCTCGCCGGCGTGCCGCGCCGGTACGGGTATGCCACCGATGGTCGGAGTTTGCTGCTCTCCCAGCCGGTCGCAGTTCCGGATCGTCGGACTCTCCTTCATCAAGTAGAGTACTATTGGAATCTCTTGAAGCCGCTCGGTCTGAGTGGCGATCCTCCTGCGCCGAAATTGATCGTGTCCTCCGACGAAGAAGCGGCAATGGGCCGGCGGCTGGTCCAAGCGGGAATCGCGCTTTCAGATCTGGTTGTGGGGATCAATCCCGGTTCCACGTATGGCGGCGCGAAGCGCTGGCTTCCAGAACGATTTGCAGAAGCGGCGTCCCGAATCAGCCGGATATTGGAGACGGAACGAGAGCAACGTGTGGGAGTGGTGATTCTTGGCGCCAAGGGAGAAGAAGTCCTGGGGCGTGAGATCGCGGCCCGGCTGACGGCGCCCACGGCGATGCTGTCCGGCGCGACGACGATTCGGGAACTCATGGCGGCGACGAAGCGCTGCAGCCTGCTGGTCACCAACGATACGGGCCCCATGCATATTGCCACGGCGGTTCAGGTACCGGTCGTCGCGATCTTCGGACCCACCGATTGGCGGACGACATCGCCCTACGGCCCACAACATGCGATCGTCCGCCAGCCGGTCGATTGCGCCCCTTGCCTGTTACGGGAATGCCCCATCGACCATCGTTGCATGACCGGCGTTTCGGTAGAGATGGTGCAGGAAGCAGCCGAGACCCAGTTGAGAGGGTTGTCTGGCTCCGCTGGTGTGTCTAGTTTGAACCAACCACACCAGATCAACCAAACAAACCAGAGGAACATTCTGGCCGGCGTGACGGTGTTTCTCGATCGGGACGGAACGTTGAATTACGATCCTGGATACCTCAAGTCGGCAGGGGAGTTGCGGTTGCTGCCAGGGGTGGGCACCTCATTAGCGCGCTTGAAAGCGGCAGGGGCGAAGCTGGTTGTCGTGACCAATCAATCCGGAATCGGCCGTGGACTGTTCACCCACAAAGACCTTGAAGCCGTGCATGCTCGTTTGCAAGGGCTCCTTGAACAGGAAGAGGCCGCACTTGACGCAATCTATTTTTGCCCGCACCATCCCGACGATGGGTGCCGATGCCGCAAGCCGGGGACTGCGATGGTGGAACGAGCGGCCTCAGAACTGCAGCTTGATCTGACGCGATCGTATCTCATCGGCGATCATGCGCGGGATATGCAATTGGCCAAGTCTGTCGGCGCCAAAGCGGTGTTGCTGACCGTCGGCCCGGTGGATCCTCAAGGGCTGGAGGCACTGAAGCTCGCGCAGACCCTGCCGGAGACCTTCGCCCGATCGATGACCGAAGCTGTCGATTGGATTCTCGCCGATGCGGCGACACTCGGAGCACCTGTTGCACCGACACCTACTGTCGCGCGAGGCGAGGGCTGATGCCTGAGTATCGACAGATTCTTGTGATCAAGCCGAGTTCCCTTGGCGACATCGTGCATGCGATGCCGACGCTGGCGGCACTCAGGCAGACCTTTCCACAGGCTCGCTTGACCTGGTTGGTCAAGCGGCAGTGGGCGCCGCTTGTCGAGCGAATCGACGGAGTCGATCGCGCCTGGGCGGTCGATCCGGGGCTCTGGGGATGGCTTTCACAAGTGCCAGGGCTCAGGAAAGAACGGTTCGACGTTGCCGTGGATCTGCAGGGGCTGTTCCGGAGCGCGGCCATCGGATGGTTGAGTGGGGCGCCTGAACGAATCGGTTTTGCCAACGGGCGAGAAGGGAGTCCCTGGTGGTATTCACGGCTGGTACCGGTGCCCACGCAGGAGATGCATGCCGTGGATCGGTATCTGCTCGTGGCCGATGCCATGGGGCGGGCATCAGCCAGTCCGCCTGAATTTCGTTTTCGCATCATGCGAGCCGACCGCGATGCGGTGGATCGTCTGTTGGAACAGCATGGGGTGATGCGTGGCGCGCCGTGGATCGTCGTGAATGTGTCGGCGCGTTGGCCGACGAAACGTTGGCCGGCCGCCTCGTTTGCGGCGGTCGCGGATCGAGTGCAACGTGAAGGGCTTGGGAGGGTAGTGTTGATCGGTGGTCCTGATGAACGAGCGGACGCGGCAGCGGTCCAGCGTCTGATGAAGGAACGAGCCGTGGATCTTACCGGTGCGACTAGTATCGGCCAACTGCCGGCGCTCTTGAGCCAAGCGGCGGCGCTGATCACCAACGATTCAGGTCCCATGCATATCGCGGTGGCGGTGAAGACGCCGGTCGTGGCCTTGTTCGGACCGACAAGCGCCCAGCGGACCGGTCCCTACGGGACAGGCCATCGCGTGCTGTCGGCCGATGTCCCCTGTCGTCCCTGCTTCAGCCGGACCTGTCGCAATGCGATTCAGCTTGAATGTCTGACCACCATCACGCCGGATCAGGTCGTCATGGTTGTGAAGGCCCAACTCGCCGCTCGTGTGGCGGCTCGATGAAGGTGCTGCTTGCCAGGCCGGACGGCATCGGCGACGAAATCCTCTGCCTGCCGGTGGCATCGGCCCTCCGTCAATCCCTACCAGGGGTACACATCGCGTTTCTCTCCAGCCAGTATGCGGCGCCCCTCTTCGAGCACCATCCCGACATCGACGAAGTCTGGTCGGTCACAGGACGGGAATCGCTGACCGAGTTGATACGTCTGTTCAAGCGGGGCCTCGACGCAGTGGTCTTTCTGAAACCCTTTCGCCGGCTCATGTGGGCGGCGTGGCTCGCACGGGTGCCGATTCGTGTCGCCACGGGGTATCGGTGGTACAGCCTCTGCGCGAACCGTCGCGTGTATCAACACCGGAAAGATTTTTCGAAACACGAAACTGAGTATAACGTCGGCCTCCTGGCAGGGTTGGGTCTGTCTCCGACCGCGGTTCGGCCGCCGACCTTGTATCTCACTCAGGAGGAGCGGCAGCAGGCGAAGGATCGATTGCGCGGGGTGCCGAGTCCTCGGGTCGTGCTTCATCCAGGCGGGTTTGCCGCGCGCCGCTGGCGCGTCGAGTACTATGGCACGCTTGCGTTGACCTTGCGCCGGCAGGGGATTGGCGTGCTGTTCACGGGCAGTCAGGCCGAAGGCGAGCAGTTTTCACGCGATGTATTATCGGCCCTGCCGGTCTCGTCCGAGCTGTGTAATCTTATGGGGCAGTTGACGGTGCGCGAGTTGATGGCGGTCATCGGGGAGAGCGATGCGATTGTATCGGGCGCCACCGGACCAGCCCACATTGCGGCGGCGCTCGGCGTGCCGAATGTGAGCCTCTTCGATCCGCGGCGCAATAATTTGCCGACGCGCTGGAGGCCGCTAGGAAAGGGTGTCGTGCTGCGGCCGGATGTTCCAACCTGTGAGAAGTGTATCTATGAGGCCTGTCCTTATTGGGATTGCCTCGATCGGTTCACGGTCGAGACCGTGGCGCAACAGGTCAAGGACGTCATCAAGGAGCCTGCCCCGCTCAGGGTTGTGCATGTCTAAACTGTCGGTCTACGTGATCGCCTACAATGATGAGCCGAACATGCGAGCTTGCCTCGAGTCCGTGGCTGGATGGGGCGATGAGTTAATCGTCGTCGATTCATATAGCACGGATCGGACTTTGGCGATTGCCCGGGAATTCACGGACAAGGTCTTCCAAGTCGATTTTCGCGGGTTTGGGAAGTTGCGCAACGAAGCAGTGGCCCTGACGACGCATGAGTGGGTGTTTAGCTTGGACAGCGATGAGCGGATGACGCCGGAACTGAAAGAAGAAGTGCGTCGGGTATTCAAGAGCGGTCCCAAGGCCGATGCCTATTTCGTGCCGAGGAACAATTACTTCCTCGGCCGCCGGATCAAACATTGCGGCTGGTATCCCGACTATCGTCAACCGCAATTGTTTCGTAAAGGGCGGTTCCGTTATCGGGAAGAACTTGTCCATGAGGGCTTTGATTGCGACGGGGGGGTCGGACGCCTGAAGAGTCCTGCGCTGCAGTATCCCTTTCGAGACATCGATCACTACTTGGCGAAGCAGGATCGGTATTCGGACCTGATGGCGCGCCGCATGGTCGAGCAAGGTCGTGGGTTTTCCTCGCACCAGTTGGTGACCCATCCGCTCGGGGCCTTCTTCAAGATGTATGTCCAACGAATGGGGTTTCTGGATGGTATGCCGGGCTTGATTCTCTCTGGCCTCTATGCCTATTACACGTTCGTGAAGTATGCCAAATTCTGGGAGCTCACGAAGAAGGGTTAAAGATCGACATCGCAGTACGGAGCATTCTGCCCATACCTTACCCTTGGCCTGTCTATGAAAGTCAGTGGGTTTACCTTCTGCCGCAATGCGGTGAAGTACGACTACCCGGTGGTGGAATCCATTCGATCGATCTTACCGATCGTCGACGAGTTCATCGTCAATGTGGGGCGCTGTGGGGATGGGACACTTGAGCTCATTCAATCGATCGTGGACCCGAAGATCAGAATCGTCGAATCGGTCTGGGACGACACGTTGCAGAAAGGCGGATTGATCTACGCGCAACAGACGAACATCGCGCTCGCACATTGTACGGGCGATTGGGCCTTTTACATTCAAGCCGATGAGGTCGTACACGAGGACAATCTGCCCCGTATCCAGGATGCCATGCGACGTCATCTCGGCAATCCTACGGTGAAGGGGCTCGTGTTCCGCTATCTGCATTTCGTGGCGGACTATTGGTCGACAAATCCTTGGTTTTATCACAGGGCCGTGCGCATCATTCGGAACAACGGCGAAGTGGAATCCTGTGGCGACGCGGTGGGTTTTCACCTCAAGGTCACACAGCAGTATCTCCAGAGCGGGCCGAAAGAATGGATTGCTCCGTCGGACGCGCGCATGTTTCATTATGGCTGGGTCAAGGATCCCAAAACGATGCTGGCCAAAGTCAAAGAGCAGATTAGGGTGTATCATGGCGCCACACCGCCTCCTCAGCAGGCCGCGTGGTACAAGCAGGATACATTTCAATATGAAGATTATGCAGTGCTGAAAGAGTTCACGGGCGGCCATCCCGCCGTCATGCGTGCCAGGATCGGAGGAGCGCGGCGATGGGGCGCCCGCCGCAACCGGTGGCTGAACCCCCGATTCTATCGGGAGGTCCTTCGGCGGGGGTTTCGAGGATAGCGGAGAAAGTAGGGATTTGTGCTGAGCATCGTTGTCGCCATTCACAATCAACTCGGACACAATCAGCTCTTTCTCGAGGGAATCAAGAAATACA
>JBKJWE010000205.1:0-5557 GCA_046717045.1 Nitrospiraceae bacterium
GCGATCGATCCCGCTTTTTCCATCAGGTGGATCAGGCGGCGCAGATCCTCGTCCGTCAGTGTGCGCGTTTCCATACGGTCTTTGATCATGTTGCGGTCTTGCTCGGAGCAATGGGTCAACAAATGCAAGAGCGGTATCGTCGCTTTCCCTTGCCGCAAATCCTGCCCCAGTGTTTTGCCAAGATGTTCGCCGTTGGCGATATAGTCCAGCGTGTCGTCGGCGACTTGAAAGGCCACTCCGAGGTACTGGCCGAACCGGAACAGCGCGTCCTGCTGGGCCTCCGTCGCATCAGCGATGATGGCGCCCATGCGGCAAGATGCGGCGATCAAGCCCGCCGTCTTGTGTTCTACAATTCTCAGATAGTCGGCCTCCGGCATCGCCGGATTGCCGTTGTAATAGAGCTGCAGGACCTCGCCCTCAGCCATCTTCGTACAAGCTTTGGCCAACACTTCATTGATGCCCTGGCTCTGAAACTCAACCACAAGGGACATGGCTTTAGAATAGAGGTAGTCCCCGACCAGGATGCTGACCTGATTCCCCCAGATTTTTCGGGCCGTTCGGCGTCCTCGACGGATCTCTGCATCGTCGACGACATCGTCATGGAGCAGGGTAGCGGTATGGATGAACTCCACTAGGCTCGCGAGCTGGTGATGTTCGCGGCCAGGATAGCCGCAGAGCCGAGCACTGAGGAGCAATAACAGGGGGCGGATTCGCTTGCCGCCGCTGCTCAGGATATGGGCGGCGACGGTATTGACCAGGGCGACGCTGGAATCGAGGTTTTCTCGGACCCGATGTTCCACCCCCTCCAGCTCGTCTCGGTAGGCTTCCCAGACGTCAGCCATGCTGTGGATCGAGGAGGTAATAGGACCGTGCGGCATGCGGCGGATGGTAGGGCAGAGGAGGAAACAAAGTCAAGCCAAACACCCGTTTAGAGGGCTTTCCCAACCTTGACAGAAGAATTGTCCTTCTATTAAGGTGAGCGCAACGAACACGAACGGAATCGGCCTCAAGCGTGACGGGGTCAGCAGCCCAGTCGCCTCTCTGGTCTAGCCTCCGTCAGTAGGCACAACGCCTGCCTTTCTCACGAGATACGCACGATGAATATTCCAGGGCTTCCCCCGAAACAAGGGCTTTACGACCCTCAACAGGAAAAAGATTCCTGCGGGATCGGTTTTGTCGTCAACATCAAAGGCCAGAAGTCCCATCAGATTGTCCAGCAGGGGCTCCAGATCCTCGAAAATCTGACCCATCGCGGCGCGCAAGGGTGCGATCCCTGCACGGGCGATGGCGCAGGAATTCTGCTCCAAGTTCCGCATGAATTTTTGAAGCGCGCGGCGGGCGATATCGGGGTGTCGCTGCCGAACGCGGGAGAGTACGGCGTCGGGATGGTGTTTCTCCCTCCCCAGGCCGATCGGCGTCAACAATGCGAGCAGCTCTTTGCCAAGGTGATCGCCGAAGAAGGGCTGCGACTCTTGGGCTGGCGCGATGTGCCTGTCAAGAGCGATGCGATCGGCGATGTCGCCAGAAGCACTGAGCCGTTCATGCGGCAGGTCTTCATCGCCCGCGACGTCCTCAACGACGGGCAGTTCGAGCGAAAGCTCTATGTCGTCCGCAAGCGCGTCGAGGATGCGGTCCGTGAGTCTGCCATCCAAGGGCGCGACTATTTCTATATTTCCAGCTTGTCCGCAAGCACGGTGGTCTATAAGGGCCTGCTGCTCCCGCATCAGATGTCCACCTACTATCAGGACCTCAAGGACGCGAGCCTGACGAGCGCGCTGGCCCTCGTGCACTCGCGCTTTAGCACCAACACGTTTCCAACCTGGCCGCTGGCCCATCCCTATCGCTACATCTGCCACAACGGCGAGATCAACACGCTCAAGGGCAATGTCAATTGGATGCGCGCGCGGCAGGGCCGGTTGAACTCCGACTTGTTCGGCCAGGACTTGGAGAAGCTGTATCCGATCGTCTACGAGCAGCAGAGCGACTCGGCGTGTTTGGACAACGCGGTCGAGTTCCTCACGCTGGGCGGGCGTTCATTGCCTCACGCCATGATGATGCTCATTCCCGAGCCCTGGGTCGCGAATCCGCAAATGGATCTCGATCGCCGCGGCTTCTACGAGTATCACGCCGCCATGCAAGAGCCCTGGGACGGTCCCGCGGCCGTTTGTTTCACCGATGGGAAACTCATCGGCGCCACGCTGGATCGCAACGGTCTCCGGCCTTGCCGCTATCAGGTGACGACCGACGGTCTGGTCGTGTTGGCTTCGGAAGCCGGTGTCTTACCGATGGAGACGCAGAAGATCCGGCAAAAAGGCCGGTTGATGCCGGGTCGGATGTTCCTGGTCGACACGGTCCAAGGCTGCATCACCGACGACGAAGAAGTGAAAGCCGAAATCGTCAGCCGCAAACCCTATCGCTCGTGGGTGACCCAATATCGGATTTCGCTGGATGAATTGCCGGAACCGACCAACGTGCAGCAGCCGGATCATCCGACCACCCGTCAGCGGCAGCAGGCCTTCGGCTATACGGTCGAAGAATTGAAGATGGTCGTCACCCCGATGGTCGTGAGCGGTGAAGAAGCCGTGTCGTCGATGGGCACCGACACGCCCTTGGCCGTGTTGTCCGATCGGCCACAGTTGCTCTTCAAATATTTCAAGCAGCTCTTTGCGCAGGTGACGAACCCGCCGATCGATCCGATCCGCGAAGAACTCGTCATGTCGCTGACGACCAGCATCGGTCCGAAACCGAATCTGATGGACGAGCATCCGGAATCCTGCCGCCGCATCCGCGTCAAGCAGCCGATTCTGACGAACGCCGATCTCGAAAAGATCCGCGAGATCGCCGATCCGCACTTCAAGAGCAAGACACTCAAAATGCTGTTCAAAGTGGCGGAGGGGCCGGAAGGATTGGGCGCAGCGGTCGACGAACTCTGCCGGCAGGCCTCACAGGCCATCAAGGAAGGGTACAAGTTCCTCATCCTCAGCGACCGTGGCGTGAACGAAGAATGGGCGCCGATTCCGAGTATCCTCGGGATCGCCGCGGTTCACCATCACCTCGTGCGTGAGTGTACGAGAACCGAAGTCGGTCTCACGGTCGAAACCGGCGAACCGCGCGACGTCCATCATTTCGCCTGCCTGATCGGCTACGGCGCCGGCACGGTGAATCCTTATCTCGTGTTCGAATCGCTCATCGATATGGAGCGCGACGGCTATCTGCCGGAAGGATTGGACGCGCAAACGGCCGAAGGCAAGTTCATCAAGGCCATCAATAAGGGCCTGCTGAAAGTCTTTTCGAAGATGGGCATCTCGACCGTGCAATCGTATTGCGGCGCGCAGATCTTCGAAGCGATCGGGCTCAACCACGACGTGATCGGCCGATACTTTACCGGCACGCCGTCGCGGGTAGAGGGGATCGGGATTCGTGAGATCGGAGAGGAGACGTTGCGGCGGCACCGCATGGCTTACGAACCGGCCCCCATCAGGCAGCTCGACTTCGGCGGCGAGATTCACTATCGCATCCAGGGCGAGCACCACAATTGGAATCCGGACACGATCTACAAGCTGCAGCATGCGACGAAGAGTAACGATCCGAAGACGTTCGCGGAGTTCTCGCAGCTCGTCAACGACGAGAGTAAGCGGCGTTCGAATTTGCGCGGCCTGCTCGACTTTAAATTTTTGCCGGAGCCGATTCCCATCGACGAAGTCGAGTCGGCGAAGAATATCGTCAAGCGATTCACCACCGGCGCCATGTCCTTCGGCTCGATCAGTAAGGAAGCGCATGAGACGCTGGCGATCGCGATGAACCGTCTCGGCGCCAAGAGCAACACCGGCGAGGGCGGGGAAGACCCGGCGCGATTCGTTCCGCTGCCCAACGGCGACTCGAAGAACAGTTATATCAAGCAGGTGGCGTCGGCGCGGTTCGGCGTCACGAGCCACTACTTGGTGAATGCGAAAGAACTGCAGATCAAGATGGCGCAGGGCGCCAAGCCGGGCGAAGGCGGTCAATTGCCGGGCCACAAGGTCGATGAGAACATCGCGAAGTTCCGCTACGCGACGCCGGGCGTGCAACTGATTTCCCCGCCTCCGCACCACGACATTTACTCTATCGAAGACCTGGCGCAGCTTATTTTTGATTTAAAAAATGCCAATCCTGATGCGGCGGTGTCGGTGAAGCTCGTGGCGGAGATCGGCGTCGGCACGGTTGCGGCGGGCGTGGCGAAAGCCCATGCGGACAAGGTGCTGATCAGCGGCGACTCAGGCGGAACCGGCGCCTCTCCACTCGCATCTATCAAGTATGCCGGGGTGCCGTGGGAATTGGGTTTGGCCGAGACGCATCAAACATTGGTGCTGAACGATCTGCGCGGGCGCATCAGGGTCGAGACCGACGGGCAGATGAAAACCGGCCGCGATGTGGCTATCGCGACGTTGCTCGGAGCCGAAGAGTTTGGATTCGCCACGGCGCCGTTGATCGTCGAAGGCTGCATCATGATGAGGAAGTGCCATCTGAATACCTGCCCCGTCGGCATCGCCACGCAAGATCCAGAGTTGCGCAAGAAGTTCGACGGGCACCCTGAGCACATCGTCAATTTCTTTTTCTTTGTGGCGGAAGAGCTGCGGCAATTCATGGCCAAGCTGGGATTCCGCACTGTCAATGAAATGGTCGGTCGTGTGGACAAGTTGAAGATCCACAAGGCCGTCGACCATTGGAAGGCCAAGGGGTTGGACCTCACGCCGCTGTTGAAAGCGCCGGATGTCGGGCCGGAGATCCCTCGCTACTGCGTGCAGAAGCAGGATCACGGGTTGGCCGAGGTGCTGGACAACAAGTTGATCGAACTCTGTAAGCCGGCAATTGAAAAAGGCGAGAAGGTGACGCTCGATCTGCCGATCCGGAACGTGAATCGGACGGTCGGGACCATGATGTCGAGCCGTATCGCCAAAAAATACGGGCTTGAAGGATTGCCGCCCGACACCATTTCGATCAAGTTCACCGGTTCGGCCGGTCAGTCGTTCGGGGCGTTTCTGGCTAGGGGTATCACGCTGACGCTCGAAGGCGAGTCCAACGACTATATCGGAAAGGGATTGTCTGGCGGTAAAATCATCGTCTTCCCGCCGAAGAACGTCATCTACAATCCGGAAGAGACGATCCTCATCGGCAATACGTCATTGTATGGCGCGACGCAAGGCGAAGCCTACTTCTACGGCCTGGCTGGCGAGCGATTTGCGGTACGAAACAGCGGCGTTCGCGCGGTGGTCGAAGGCACCGGCGATCACGGCTGCGAGTATATGACCGGGGGGGTGGTGGCGGTGCTCGGGCGGACGGGCCGCAACTTTGCCGCCGGGATGTCGGGCGGGATCGCGTTCGTGCTCAACGAACAAGAGAGATTTCAATCACGCTGCAATCTCGGCATGGTCGAATTGGAAAAGGTTTCGAAGGCGGACGATAAGAAGCTGTTGCACGAGATGATCACGTCGCACTTCATGTATACCGGCAGCCGGAACGCGAAACGCCTGCTCGATTCCTGGGAAGCGATGTTGCCAAAATTCGTGAATGTCATGCC
>JBKJWE010000206.1:0-7166 GCA_046717045.1 Nitrospiraceae bacterium
TAGTGGGGCGGCTTTCCTGGAGTAGCTATAAGGCGATCGTATGCGAAAAAGATCGTTACTTGGTCGCCTTGATCCGCTACATCCACCTGAATCCCATACGGGCGAAGCTGGTCCAGCATCCGGAGCAATACGCCTATTGTGGACATAGGACATATCTCACGGGGCAGCCGACTCCGGTGCTGGACCCGACCCCGGGGCTCGCTGTGTTTGGAGGCCGGCGCGTCTATCAGCAATTGGTCCGTGAGGGCATGGGCGAGGGCCACCAGGCTGACTATTACGCGGTAGAGGGTCAGCGGTTCCTGGGCACCGACCGGTTTGTGATTCAGATGCGCGCGCAGGAACCGGAGTCGCCTCTGCGGAGACCGACGAAGGCCATAGGGAGTGCCGTGAGGGCGGTCGCGGCTGCGAGGCACGTCGATCTGGCCCTGCTGAAGAGCGGGGATCGCAGTTGGGAAATATCGAGACAACGGACGCTGCTGGCTTATGTCTTGGTGCGGCGGAGAGGCTTTCGGGTGGGGGAGGTCGCAGCCCAGCTCGGACGGGATGTGACGACGATGAGCGTGGTACTCTCACGCTTCGCGGTGCGCCTGCGCCGAGACCCAGTGCTCCAGAAGACCCTGGCACGAGTGGAGAAGACAGTTCAGATATAAAGGCCTGACCCCCTTGAGATCGGACATAACAGGTTTCTTGTATCAGAGGATGCCTCATTCAGGCAGACCAAGGTGCGAAAAACGATAGTGGCAACTTCAACAGTGGTTGCCCGCCATGCTTGAAGGATAGCGTGATAGATACCTACCACCGAAGTTGCTATGGAAAATGTGGCGTTTCACCAGGGCGTTACCCTGGTATTCCACCAGGTTTGGGCAACGACTAGTCTCACATGCAGAGTCTCTTAGTTAGATGTGGAATCGGGCTGCTCTCGACGGTGCTTGCATTCGCTCTATGGTGGGCACTTGTATTTATCTTTGCTAAAAGCGGTATCCCGCTCTTGCTAGAAATCGCTGCCCTGTTCTCCTATTGGTTCATCTTTGGTTGGCTATTCTTTGCTGCGCTATCGGTGTTCATCTACTACCTTCTTGCCTCGCACTTTCTAAACCGCCAAGCGACTCACCAATGATGTTACCCATCTGCGAAACCCCGATGGAGACGTGGCTTGACTTCACATCTCGCCGCTGTAGGGTCAACGCCAGCGGGCTGTTACGCACGGCACTGTAGGTGCGTTTGTCAGAAGAATTAACTCGAGCATGAAAGCGACGAACACAGAATCGAGTGCATCCGAATGGGGTCAGGCATTTATATCTTGACAATCACCTGACGAGGCACGTAGTCTGCCGCCCCCTGGCTCGTCGTCCTTGCGTGTTTGCGGCAGGGTTGCTCTATCACGTCATTGTGCGAGGCAATCAGCGAGAGGCCACGTTCCTCAGCGATACCGACGATAAGGCCTATCTGGAGCGACTCGCCACGTATCGGCAGAAGTATGACGTGGTTATCTGGGCGTTCTGCTTGATGCCCAATCATGTGCATCTGCTGGTGGAAACGACAGGGCCACCGCTTGCCAAGTTCATGCAGGGCGTCCAGCAGTCGTATACTCAATACTTCAATCGGACGTATGAGAAAGTCGGCCACCTCTTTCAGGGTGGACATTATGGTGTCAGGAACCATTGTTGTGAACCACTGGCATGAGCGTGCCTGCTAAGAATCTCCCTGTGTGAGACGCGGCCACTTTTGCCACCTGTTCAGGCCGTCCTTCCGCCACGATCTGTCCACCTGCTGCTCCGCCTTCCGGGCCGAGGTCGATAATCCAATCGGCCGTCTTGATCACGTCGAGGTTGTGCTCTACGACGACAACGGTGTTCCCCGCGTCCACGAGTTTGTGCAAGACAACCAAGAGTTTCTTGATGTCGTCCATATGCAGCCCGGTCGTCGGCTCGTCCATAATGTAGAGGAGATCTTTGGCGCTGGCGTCTTTCAACTCTGCAGCGATTTTCAATCGCTGGGCTTCGCCACCTGAGAGGGTGGTGGCGGATTGCCCCAAGCGCAGGTAACCCAATCCGATTGACGAGAGAAGACGGAGCTTCTCAGAGAGCTTCGGGACGCCGGTGAAAAAGGAAAAGGCTTCGTCGACGGTCATCGATAGGACATCTGAGATCGTCTTGCCGCGATGCTTGAGGGCCAGCACGCTTGGCTTGAATCGTTTGCCTTCGCAGGCTTCGCATGGAACGTAGACATCCTCAAAGAAATACATTTCCAGCTTCTCGACACCGGCCCCTTCGCATCGTTCGCAGCGCCCTCCGGTGGTGTTGAATGAAAAATGTCCCGGCGTGAGTCCTTGGCGAAGGGCATCGCGCTCAGACGCGAAGAGCTGTCGGATCTCGTCAAACGCCTTCAGATAGGTAATGGGATTCGAACGTGGCGTGCGCCCGATCGGCTGTTGGTCAATCAGTCTGACGCCTTTGAGATGTTCCAATCCTTTGATGGCTTTAAACTGGCCCATTGGCAGCGATTCGACGCGGAAGGCGCGTGCCACGGCCCGGTAGAGCGTGTCTTCGACCAATGTGCTTTTGCCTGAGCCGGAGACGCCGGTGATGCAGACCAGCATGCCGAGCGGAATGCGGACGACGAGATCCTTCAGATTGTGCTCGCTCGCGCCCGCAAGCATGAGGGCTTTGCCGGTGCCGGAGCGGCGGGATTTCGGCAGCGGAATGGTCTCTTCGCTACGAAGATAGCGGGCAGTGACAGCACGACGGTCGTTGAGAAACTCGTTCCGTGGCGCGGCGCAAATTATCTCGCCGCCTTTCTCACCGGATTGCGGTCCGAGTTCCACGATGTAGTCCGCCGATTCGATCATGTGGCGATCGTGTTCGACGACGACGACCGTGTTGCCTACTGCGGCTAGGTCTTTGAGGATGCCGGCCAATAGGTCCGTATCGCGCGCATGCAGACCAATGGTCGGTTCGTCGAGGACGTAGAGGGTACCGATGAGTCTGGCGCCGAGATGATTGGCGAGCGCGACGCGTTGCGCTTCTCCCCCGGATAATGTTTTGGTTTGCCTGGTCAACGTGAGGTAGCTGAGTCCGACGCGTGTCAGGAAGGCTAGCTTTGCGGTCAGTTGCCGCAAGATGTCTGCCGCGATGGCCTGCTCAAATGGGTTGAGCGCCAATGACGCGATCCAGACGGTAAGGGCTTCGACGGTGAGCTCGGTGACCTGGTGGATGTCCTGGCCGGCGATCTTCACGTAGCATGCGTCCGGTTTGAGTCGGCTGCCATGGCAGCTTGGGCAATTGAATGGGGTGCGGTAGCGACTCAACAGCACACGGACGTGAAGCTTGTAGCGTTTGCCCTCCAAATACTCGAAAAATTCGTTGATGCCTTCGAAGTCGTCGTCGCCTTCCCATAAGATCTGCTGGGTCGCTTTCGACAAGGTCTTGAACGGCGCGGTGATGTCGATGCCTTGGCGTTTCACGGCCAGCAACATCTGCTTCTGCCACCAATCGCCGCTGGGTTTATTCCATGGTTCGATGGCGCCCTGGGCGAGCGACTTGTTGTGATCGGGGATGACCAACTCCGGATCGTATCGCAACACATTGCCGAAGCCTTTACATTCGGGGCAGGCGCCCAACGGATGATTGAAGGAAAACAAAATGGGTCTCAGCGGTTCAAACGTTCGACCGCAGCCTTGGCAGAAAAAACTAGTGCTATAGGTGCGGGAGCCCTGTGTCATCACGTCCACGACGCAACGCCCATCACCTTCACGAAACGCGGTTTCGACGGCTTCGCTGAGGCGGGAGCGGTTGTCTTCTCGGATGACCAGGCGATCTAAGACCACATCAAGCCGCGTCTGTCTCGCGAGCGATGCAGGCAGGGTCTCATGAAGGTCCAGCACCTCTTCGCCGATTTTGATTCGCGAGTATCCTTTGGTCAGCAGGGATTGGACGAACGGCTTTTCTATTTTGGGGGAAGGCGGCGTGAGAGGAAAGAGCACCATGGCTCTGCCCTCAGGGTATCGATCCAGCAGATCCTGTACGACGCTCTCGGGCTGGAAGCTGCGGGCTTCCTGGTGACAATCGGGACAGGTCGGCTTGCCGATTTTGGCAAACAGCAGGCGCAGCAGGTCGGCGATTTCGGTCGTCGTGCCGACGGTCGAGCGTGCGGTTCGAACCTGGTTTTTCTGTTCGATGGCGATAGCGGGGCGGACGTTCAGGATACGATCCACATCCGGACGGGCGACCTTTTCCAAAAACATCCGGGCATAGGTCGAGAGCGACTCGACGTAGCGCCATTGCCCCTCGGCATACAATGTGTCGAAGGCGAGTGACGACTTGCCGGAGCCGGAGATCCCGGTAATGGCCGTGACTCGATTGTGCGGGATGCGGAGGGAGATATTCTTGAGATTGTGCTGACGCGCGCCTTCGACGATGAGGTCTTGCGAGTTGAGGTTCACCCCAGTAGGATGGGTCATCGGCGTCGTCTCTTATAAGCAGGACCGATCATGCTATCAAGGCTGGGCCCCGTCTTCAATATGAGATGCATGACGTAGGAATTCTGGTTTGTCTTGGGAATTTTCTCTGCCAATGAGAGGATGATGCGGTATTCGATTGGCCGGTTGGCCTCGCCTCAATCGCGAGGCGTGCAGCAAGAGAAGAAAGGTGTTCGCTTCCTATGACGCCGTCGTCCGTGCCGACCGACTATCTGGGAATGGGGCGTCAATTGGCTGGGTTACTCGGGTCGAGTCTGGAAGGCGACTCGGCAGATGCCTTGAAGGAATTGGCCCGCGCGTACGATCCTTCGGCCAACGAGGCGCGCATCAGCGCCGAGGTGTTTCTCTTCCACAAATATCTCATTGTGCAGGCCTGCGTCGGCGTATTTCCCGAATCGCATATCGAACGGGTGATCGGCGGATTGTTTGCCGCGTTGAACGAAAAGGCGTCGGGCCTTGAGTTCAGCCAGGAGCGGCAGGACGCTATGGAACAGATGTGGCAGATGCGTGCGAAACAGTTCGATGCGCCGTTTAACAAGGATCGAGACCACTTTCTTGATGAAGGCAGCGACGGGGTCTATTGGAAGCAGTCGCTCCTTCAGTTTTGTCAGAACGTGCGGGAGATCGAGCATCCCCCGGATATTTGGGCCGGCGGCAAGGGCCCTTCACATACTGCCAGTCACACTGTCACGGCCGCGATGGATCGGCTTATTTCCGCCATGCGCGAAATGACTCGGTTGCACTTCAGCAATCAATCCTAGATTTTCTTTATAACTCGATTGGGTGTGAAGGAGGCCTGCGGGCGGGATGGCGTAGGGTCAATTATAGGCGAACGGCGACATGGCGTATTCCGGTCGCGACTGATTCGTCGGAATCTGCGTGGTCAGATAATCGCTGAATCGCGCGGCCGCATCCTGGCTGAGAGATGTCAGCTCGACACCGAACTCTCTGTCGGACGTCCAGCGCACGATCGCCTCATCGATGATAAGTGGCGTCGATTGCCCCGGCAGGTATATGCGAAGCGACATCATCGTTCCCTTGCTCATCGGCTGTTCCCCGGCCATCCGCCAGCCTTGCTCGGACATATCTAGCAACGTGCCGCTTACCACACCGCTCTCGGTCCGGTATTCGACCGGACAACGCATGTGAAAACGATTGCGGCGAGGGGTGTGCCAGGCGCCAGGCGCAGGCCGCCCTGTGGTATCGTCTTGGCTAGGTAACGCCATATGCTGCTGAGTCCGTCTCCCTCGGGATTGCCGCGCGAGGGTCAGCCCGAGGGAGGCGCCCGCGGCGGTCACAGTTGCCAGGCCGATGATCATTAACAATTCAACTAAGCTGATCATGACCGTCCTCCCGCTTCAAAATCGGTAATCTCTGGTGTAGTCATCCCGCGCATGGATTAACGGTACTGCTAGCAAGGACAATCCGCTAGACCTGAAGGCGGTACCTCGAAAGGGGGGAATTGTCGGACCGAGGCTCTGGAATCGGTGATTCGTGCGATCGCTCAGGCAGGGACGAGGATACGGGAGGAGGAATCAGCGGATGGCGAGCTTCACGAGCCCGACGCAGCTTATATAGAGAGTCATCGAGATGGCCATGGCCGGCCAGAAGCCAACTCGCGGGACGCCCAAAATCATGGCGGTGACGTAGACCATCCAGGGTGGGACGAACCAGAGGAGATGCTTGGCGTAGCCGACCAAGGGCTCGCTGCCGCCGTTCAAATAAATGAGTATAAAGGTTGCGCCGGTGATGGCAGGAAAGGTGCTCGCGAAGGCAGCGAGAAATGAGCGGCCTTGGGCGCCGAGGTAGGTCGAGACACTCACGATGGTGCCCCCCAGAACGAAATAGATCAGATATCTGCCCCATTCACTCATCGCAATTCTCTCCTTCCTCGCTTCCTCTGCTACGGCAGTAGCGCCGTCCTCACGGCGCAGTACATGACGATCACTTCGACTGCATGGGCGATGATGGTGATGAACAGATTGCGCGTGCGTACCCACATCGCGCCCCACACAAGCCCGTCCCAGACGGCGATCCAGTGAAGGTGCTGGAAAGTATTCACCATGAAGGGATCAAATGCAAACGTCATGGCGCTGACGAGGACTGCGAGGGGTGAGAGGCCCCGGATCGACTCTTGTCTCCAGAGATGAGATTCGATGGTGACCAGTCGTCCCAAAAGAAAGCCACGAAAATTCACTTCGACGAACCACGCGATGGCCACAATAAACCAAGGGACCATCACCCACAGCGGCAGCTGCGCGTGGGGGGTAGATTTCAGAAAGGAAATATCAAAGCCCAGACCTGGCACGACGCTCAGAATGATGAAGCTGTTGAGAAGGCCGAGCACCAGCCCTGTCGAGAGGCCCCAGCGTAGGCCCTGCCGCAGGCCGTGGAGCCCGAGCCCAAGCCGAACCTTAGGGCTTCGGTTGAGCGGGGCCCAGAGGGCGAGTGCCAGATAGGCCAAAATCTGTGGTGCGAATTGAACGAGGGGCTGGGTTTGAAGGGCGTTGGGGAGCGCGTAATAGTCGAGGGTGGCGGCAATGGGGAGCAGCGCCAATGCTGCTCCCCGCTCTTCGGCCTGAGTCGAGTGGTCGTGCAGGCGAGGCTCGGTCGCCATCGGGAGGCTATTAATTGATGCGAAAATTGTATTTGTCGAGCGTCGTGGCCTTGTGCCGAGCCAAGTTGGAGA
>JBKJWE010000207.1:0-2762 GCA_046717045.1 Nitrospiraceae bacterium
ATCCCGTCCACGCCTTGACCGATCCCTATCACTGACCGACCTATCATTGACCGTCCCTCGCCCCCATGCTAGATTCCGATCACGACAGGATGCTGAACGTCCGCCGGCGTGGTTCTCGCTTCACTCAGAAGTGCCGTCATGCGTCAATCGTCAACCGTCAGTGGTGCGAAGAAAGCGGTCTTGCGTGATGCATCGCGACGTCTTCACGTTTGACGAATGACGAGTGACGAATGACGAATGTTCCATCGAGCTCGCTGCGGTCTTGCCCGCGGATCGGCGCGTCTCGGGTGATCGATTGCGAAGCAATGGGTGGGCCTGGGGGGTGGATAACATTCGCCGGGGTGGGTGGGTGAGAACCACGGCCCTGTTGAGCCTCCTGTTAGGATAATACACATGATGTCGAGAACCACGTCGCAGTCTCAGCGCGCCACGGTCTTTATCGCCGCCAGCGAAACGGATTCCAATCTCTATTACGCGACGAAGTTCATCGCGCCGGACCCCTTCATCTATCTGGAGATCGAGGGGGAACGGATTCTCGTCATGAGCGATCTGGAAATGGATCGCGCCAAGAGCCAGGCCTCTGTCGATCGTGTTCTCTCCTATTCGGAGATCGAACGGAAGGCGAAGGGCAAGGGTGGAACGGGTAACGGCTCAGTCGATATCGTCCATGCCGTGCTGCGCGAGGCGGGGATAACCAAGGTACTGGTGCCGGGAAATTTTCCGTTTACCCATGCCACCCGGCTCCAAGAACTCGGCTATCAGCTGCAAGCCAAGAAAGATCCTTTCTACGAACAGCGGGTAATGAAGTCGGCGGAGGAAG
This sequence comes from Nitrospiraceae bacterium, assembly GCA_046717045.1. Lineage (GTDB taxonomy): Bacteria > Nitrospirota > Nitrospiria > Nitrospirales > Nitrospiraceae > JBKJWE01. The sequence goes on from JBKJWE010000207.1 coordinate 821, forward strand.
TACGCCATATCGAAGCAGCCCAACGCGCCACAGAACAAGCTGTCGCGAGGGCGCATGCCGCGTTACGGCGCGCGACCGTTCAAAAAGATCAGCTCTGGCTCGATAGTGAACCGCTCACATCCGAACGCGTGAAGAAAATGATCAACGTGGCGCTGATGGAATGCGACTGCGTTGCCCAACATACGATCGTCGCGGGCGGCGAGCAGGCGTGCGATCCGCACAACGAAGGCCACGGGCCCTTGCCGACGCATCGCAGCATCATCTTCGACGTGTTTCCTCGCTCAGCCACGACCCGATACTTTGCCGACATGTCTCGCACCGTCGTGCGCGGCACGCCGAGTCCTGAACTCAAGCGGCTCTATCAGGCCGTGAAGGACGCGCAGGAGGAGGCCATCGCCAAAGTCAAAGACGGCGCCGACGGCCAGAAAATACACGAAGGGATCTGCGAGCGATTTGAAAAAGCAGGCTACAAGACCGGTCTCGTCAACGGGCGCATGCAAGGGTATTTTCATGGCACCGGCCACGGTGTCGGGCTCGACATCCACGAAGCGCCGCGTATCAGCCGAACCGGCTCGCTGTTGCAAGAAGGCCACGTCGTGACGGTCGAGCCGGGGCTCTACTATCCTGGTTTAGGCGCCGTCCGCATCGAAGATATGGTCTTGGTTACGAAAGACGGCTGCCGCAATCTCACAAACTTTCCCAAAACGTTTGAGTTAGACTGACATGAGCTATCAGCCCCCAGTGATTGGCGTTCAGCTCGCTGATGGCTGACTGCTGAAGGCTGACCGCCGCCATGCGTCTTACATTGACCCTCCAACGATTCAACCCCGAAGTCGATCGTGCACCGCATGATGAAGAATTTCGCCTGGATGTCGGGCGGGGAATGACCGTGCTGGATGCGTTGATCCGCATCAAGAACGAGTGCGATGGGAGTCTATCGCTCCGGTATTCCTGCCGCTCGGCTATTTGCGGGTCCTGCACGATGACGATCAACGGCAGCGAAAAGTTGGCCTGCCGGACGTCCATCAGAAAGGAGCGCGAGCGGCATGGACAGATTGTGGTCGCACCGTTGCGTAACCTGCCGATCATAAAAGATCTCGTGGTGGACATGGCCTCCTTCTGGAGCAAGATTGGGGACGTCCACCCGTGGCTTACTGCCTCGCGCGCGCCGCAGAAACGTTATGGGCCGACGGCACAGCTGACGATCCTTCCGAGGGATTCGCAGTTTCACAACGTCGATGCCTGCATCATGTGTGGCGCCTGTGTAGCCGCCTGTACGGTCCATGCGGTGTCGGCCTCGTTCGCGGGCCCGGCGGCGCTGGCCAAGGCCGATCGATTCCTGTCCGATCCTCGTGAGGCGGATTCGGCAAAGCGCGCGCGCGTAGTCTCGTTACAGGACGATCATGGGATGTGGGACTGTACCCGCTGCAATTTCTGCGTGCAGGTTTGTCCAAAAGACGTACAACCGATGGAAGCCATCGTCCGGCTCCGGCGCGCGTCGATCGAACGGGGACTGACGTCCACCGGAGGGGCCCGGCATATCACCGGATTTACCGAATTGATTGCGCAGCAAGGGCGCTTGAATGAGGCGCGCATGCCGTTGAAAGTCGTCGGGTTGAGTCTGCGGCGTTTGTTTCATGTTCTGCCGCTGGGCTTGCGCATGTTCGTGAAGGGCAAGGTGCCGAATCCGTTCACTCATGCACTTCCCGGTCTCAGCCAGATTCAGGCGCTTGTGAGGCGGGTCGGCTGTCGCGCTTCCATCTAGCCCGCGCATGGCGCATGAGGCTCTGTATAGTCGTAGGGCTACAAAAAAATCTGTCTGGGGTGGTTGAAAGAGCGACCACGCAGGAATTACAAAAACAGTGGCGGAAATGCGCCCAATCGGGACAATACAGGGCTAGGAATACATCGATCAACGAGGACGCTGATGGAACAACGGAAG
>JBKJWE010000208.1:0-6952 GCA_046717045.1 Nitrospiraceae bacterium
TCCCGCTTGTCGCCGCCGGAGGGGAGCAACAAGGCGTCGATCTCACGCTTTCGATGCTCCGGCCTTTGGTTGATGGCGCGCCGAAAACGATGCCGATGTTGTGTGGGACGAAAGGATTTGTGCGGCCCCTGCGAGCCTATTTTGTAAAGACGGGGTATGACCGGAAGGATGTGAAAACAGAAACCTATGATTAGTGCCCTTCCTTCACGAGGTTCTTATTGACCGCCGGGATCTCCACGACAATGTCATTCGTCCCGTTCGGCACGCACTGACAGCCCAAACGCGACTGTAGGGTCGTCATTGGCGCTTCATCCAGCTGATCAAACTCATCATCGGTGCCTTCATTACACGTCTCCAGTCCCTGTTTGACGATGACATGACAGGTGGAACAGGCGCAAACCCCCCCACAGGAATGCTCCAGGTCGACCCCATTTCCCATTGCCACATCGAGCAGGCTACCGGGTAGCCCAGTGGGGCCATAAGGAATTTTGGTTGGATCGACCTCCACCTTCGTGACCTTCCCATCCGGGGCTACAAATGTCACGGTATAGGCTTTCTTGGGAAGCTCGTAATCGGCCTTTTTAATATAGGGATTGGTTCCGCCCATTTACCTCTTCCTTTCTCAACCCACATTTGCCTCAATATTCCACATTGACAGCCTTGAAACCCACGTGCTATTCTTAATCCGACCATATTGATCGGAGATCATTATAGTCTCCGATCCTATCGATCGGCAATAGCTATGTTGAAGATTTCGAAAAAAACAGATTACGCCTTGATGGCGCTCCAACACATTGCCTCTGTGCAATTCGGTGATGTCACGCCAGGCCGCGTCGTGAACACCAAGGAAATTGCCGAGGAGTACAACATTCCGCTCGAGCTCTTGGCCAAGGTGCTTCAAGCCCTCGCCAAGAACGGGATGATCGAGAGCCATAACGGCCCGAAGGGGGGTTATCTGTTGGCTCGCAGCGCCCGGCAGATCACCATCGCGCAGATTCTTGAAAGTATCGAAGGGCCGCTCGGCATTACCGATTGTTCACACGAAAAGGAAGGCGAATTTTGCATGCAGCGGGAACATTGCAATATCCGCACACCGTTGCTGAAGGTCCAAGACAGTATTTACCAGCTGCTCAATAACATGACGCTTCAAGACATGATGGGCGGCACACCGCTGATTACGATTCAGTCTCTCACGGCACAAGGAGTCGAACGATGAAGCTTCCGATTTTCATAGACAACCATTCCACCACCCCCATGGATCCACGGGTCCTGGAGACCATGCTCCCCTATTTCGTCGAGAAGTTTGGGAACGCGGCAAGCCGGAACCATGCCTTTGGGTGGGCGGCGGAGGAAGCCGTCGAGAACGCCCGCAAGCAGATTGCCAAGCTGATCAAGGCCGATGCGAAGGAGATCGTCTTCACCAGCGGCGCAACGGAATCGGACAACTTGGCGATCAAGGGCGTGCTGGAGATGTACAAAGAAAAGGGGAAGCATATCATCACGTCGTCGACCGAGCACCGCGCGGTCCTCGATACCGCCAAGTCGCTCGAAGCGAAAGGGCTCGCCACGGTGACGTACCTGCCGGTCGACAAGTACGGCACGGTGAACCCGGAAGACGTCCGCAACGCCGTCACGGAGAAGACGATCCTGATCTCCGTGATGCTGGCGAACAACGAAATCGGCACGATCAATCCCGTGCAAGCCATCGGCAAGATCGCCAAGGAGAAGGGTATCCTCTTCCACTGCGATGCGACACAAGGGGTCGGCAAGATTCCCGTCGATGTGCAAGCCATGGGCATCGACCTGATGTCGTTCACGTCCCACAAGATCTATGGACCGAAGGGTGTGGGCGCTCTCTATGTGAGGAAGAAAAACCCGCGGGTGCGCATCGCTCCGCAGATGGACGGTGGTGGCCACGAACGTGGGATGCGCTCCGGTACGCTCCCTGTTCCGCTGATTGTCGGATTCGGCAAGGCCTGTGAACTCTGCGAGCAGGAGATGGCCACGGAATCGCAGCGCATTTCTGCCATGCGCGATCGGCTAGAGGCCGGCATCATGAAGGATCTGGAAGAAGCGTATTTGAACGGCCACCCGACCCAGCGGCTGCCGCACAACCTCAATATTTCGTTTGCGTATGTGGAAGGTGAGTCGCTCTTGATGGGCATGAAGGATATTGCGCTCTCGTCCGGTTCCGCCTGTACGTCGGCCACACTGGAGCCGTCCTACGTGCTCCGCGCCTTAGGCGTCGGAACGGATCTCGCCCATTCGTCGATCCGTTTCGGCCTGGGCCGGTTTACCACCAATGACGAGATTGACTATACGATCAAGAAGGTTATTGAGATTGTGACGAAGTTGCGTGAAATGTCCCCACTCTATGAAATGGCCAAAGAAGGCGTCGATCTGAAATCCGTTCAGTGGGCCGCCCATTGAACTACGAGAGGATGAGGAGGAGTTACCATGGCATACAGCGAAAAAGTCGTCGATCATTTCAATAACCCCCGCAACATGGGCAGCTTCAAGAAGGAAGAAGAGGGCGTCGGGACCGGGATGGTCGGCGCCCCGGAATGCGGCGACGTGATGAAGCTGCAGATTAAAGTGCAGAACGACACGATCGTCGACGCCAAGTTCAAGACGTTCGGCTGCGGCTCCGCGATCGCCAGCTCGAGCCTGGCCACCGAGTGGCTGAAGGGCAAGACCATCGAGGAAGCCCAGAAGATCAAGAACACTGATATCGTTCAGGAGTTGAACCTGCCGCCGGTCAAGATTCACTGTTCCGTGCTGGCCGAGGACGCCATTAAGGCGGCATTGGCCGACTATCAGAAAAAGGCCGACACGAAGTAACGACACGAGGGAGCGCCGATGGACGATACGAATACAGACACGCACGCGCCGGTCATCTCGCTCAGCGAGGCGGCACTGAAGGAAGTGAAGCGGTTGATCAACGTGCAAGGCATCGAAGAAGGCGGCCTCCGTCTTGGCGTCAAGGGCGGCGGCTGCTCGGGCTTGAGCTATACGATCAACTTCGACGAAAAGATCGGTCAATACGACCAGGTCTATGAGTTCGACGGTGTCAAAGTGATCGTCGACGCGAAAAGCGCCATCTACCTCCAGGGTACGCAGCTGGATTTCCAGAAAGATCTGATGGGCGGCAATTTTAAGTTCGTGAACCCGAACGCCAACAAGACCTGCGGCTGCGGAGAATCTTTTTCGGCGTAACGAACGCGGTGTCCACCACACATGACAGACCGACGGGCATGGCTCACTGCCATGCCCGTGTCGTCTGAATCGAAGAGCGATGGATCAGCACACACATACCACCGGCGGTCGCCGCGAACTCCAGATGGCACGGAGCATGTGTTGGCACTGCCAGTCCGAGGTGGCCGGTGAGTACTTCTGTGAGCGCTGCGTGAAGGTCCAGCCGGTCTCGAAAGAACTGGATTATTTCACCTGCTTCGGCATCCCCCGTCGCCTCTCGATCGATCAAAGCAAGCTGGAAGCCAAATTCTACGAATTGAGCCGCGCGTTCCATCCCGACTTTTTTCAGAACAAGAGCGAAGAAGAGCAGACCATCAGCCTCGGCAATTCGGCAATGCTGAACACCGCGTACCGCATACTCCGCGATCCGATTCAACGAGCCGAATATCTGCTGGACTTGGAAGCCGGATCGGTCAAAGACATCCGGACGTCGCCTCCGGCAGACCTGTTCGAAGAAATCCTCGAACTCCAAGAGACGTTGGGCGAGTACCGTGCTACCGATCGTGCCTCGGACGACGCAGCCACGCTCCGCGCCAAGCTTCAGACGGAACGCGCGACGCTTGAACGGCGCCAGCAGGACATGGAAACCCAGCTTCAGCAGCTCTTCATTCGATGGGATGCCCTCCAAGACCGCGGCGAGGCGACCGATCATGCGCGAAAGGAACGGGAGACGATCCTGAAACAAATGAGAGAGATCCTCTCCAACCGCACCTACGTGAAAAACATCGTCAACGACCTCGTCGCCACTATCACCTGATCACCATGGCACGTATAGTCGGAATCGACCTCGGCACGACCAATTCATTGGTCGCCTACATGGACAAGGAAACCCCTCGTGTCATCGCCGGGCGGAACGAGCGCAATATGGTGCCGTCCGTCGTCGCCATGACCGATAACGGACTCATCGTCGGCGATCCGGCCAAAGAGCATCTGACCCGCAACCCCGCCCGTACGGTCTATTCCGTAAAACGCTTCATGGGTAAGGGGCTGGCCGATGTGCAACATGAGCTCGCCTACTTCCCCTACACATTAACAGAACAAGGCGGGGTCATCCGGATCAAACTTGGCGAGAAGTCCTATTCGCCGCCGCAGATTTCAGCCATGATTCTCAAAGAGCTGAAGGTCAGAGCCGAAATGCACTTGGGAGAGAGCATCACCAAAGCCGTCATAACGGTGCCGGCCTATTTCAACGACAGCCAGCGGCAAGCCACGAAAGACGCCGGCATGATCGCCGGCCTCGATGTGCTGCGGATTATCAACGAACCGACCGCCGCGTCGCTGGCCTACGGACTGCAGCAGAGGACTCAGGGCACCATCGCCGTCTACGACCTCGGCGGCGGCACCTTCGACATTTCTATTCTGAAACTCAAAGACGGGATTTTCGAAGTCCTCTCGACGAACGGCGACACGCATCTCGGCGGCGACGATTTCGACCGACTGATCGCCGATTTGTTCGTGAAGGAGATTCGCGAACGGCACGGCCTCGATCTCCACGCCTATCCCGATCACATGCAGGCCGTCCGCTTGGAAGCCGAACGCACAAAGATTCGACTTTCCGATACGCTGAAGACCATGGCGACGCTGGACTTGCCGGACGGCAAGGGCCGGTTTACGAGAGAGCTGACGAGAGATCAGCTCGAATCCCTTACGACGCAATTGATCGAACGCACATTGACCCCCTGCCGTCTGGCGTTAAAGGATGCGGGACTCACGGCTGAGCAGATCGACGAAGTCGTCCTCGTCGGTGGCTCCACCCGCATGCCGCTCGTTCGGCAACGTGTTCAGGAGTTGTTCGGGAAGATCCCGCACTGCGAACTCAATCCGGACGAAGTCGTGGCCCTCGGCGCCGCCGTGCAAGCCGATATTCTGAGCGGCGGCACCACCGACATGCTGCTGCTCGATGTGACCCCCCTCTCGCTCGGCATCGAAACGATGGGTGGTGTGATGAGCAGCTTGATTCGGCGCAACACGACGATCCCCGCCAGCGCGAAAGAGATGTTCACCACCTATGTGGACGGCCAAACCGGCGTCGATATTCATATCCTGCAAGGCGAGCGCGAATTGGTGAACGACAACCGGAGCCTGGCACGATTCAGACTCAAAGTCCCACCGCTGCCCGCCGGTGTCCCTCGCATCGAAGTGACGTTCCTGATCGATGCGAATGGTATCCTCAATGTATTGGCGAAGGACATGCGGACTGGGCAAAGCCAGTCCATCGAGGTCAAACCCTCATACGGGTTGTCGGACATCGAAGTGGAACGGATGATCGAGGATTCATTCAAGTTTGCCGCGGACGATGTCAACGCTCGGAAGGTGATCGAAGCGCGACTCGACGCCGGCGCCCTGATTACGACGACGGAGAAGTCCTTGGGAGAAGGGAGCCATCTTATTCCCCAAGAAGAGGTGACGTCTATTCGAGCCGCCTTGTCGTCACTGGCCACCGCGAAGGACAGCAACGACCCGCGAGCCATTCGCGCACGCATGGCCGACCTTGAACAAGCGGCGAAGGGCTTATCGGTCGCGATGTTGGATGATTCGCTCAAGCGAGGACTTCAGGGCAAAAAGGTCTCTGAAGTCACGTGAGCAGGTCGGCGACGGCCAATGGCGTACCGAGAAGTCCTGCTATCAGCTATACGCTATCTGCTATACGCTCTTGAAGGAGTTGGAGATGGATCTGAAGTGGCAAGACACGGAAGATATCGCAATCAGGTTGGTTGAGGAACACCCGGAGACGGACCCGCTCACTGTGCGTTTTACCGACATGCACACGTGGATTGTGGCGCTGCCGGATTTTAAGGACGACCCAAAGAAGTCGAACGAAAAGATCCTCGAAACGATTCAGATGGCCTGGCACGAAGAGTTTCAAGACTCGAAGTCGTAGGCCAAACAATACTCAGGCAGGATGCTCAAAAAGGTCGTCGGCAAGGCCGCAGCAAGTTCGATGGAACATTCGTCACTCGTCATTCGTCAAACGTGAAGACGTCGCGACGCGTCACGCCAAGACCGCTTTCTTCGCACCATTGACGGTTGACGCATGACGGCACTTCTGAGCGAAGCGAGAACGACGCTGACGGCCTTCTTCAGCATCCTGTTAGGGTGTTCCTTCCGGAATCTGATCCAGCTTATAGAAATCTGTCGGGTCCACCCGACGCTGTGCGGCCTGAGTCGGTTCGCTGCCTTTGGTAAACAGCTCGACCGCGCCGGCCTGTCCTTCCTGCTCGGATTCCAAGAGCCCGGTCGTGGGATCGACTTTCACAAACGTCACGCCTTCTGGAATCGTAAAGGGCACCACCGGCACTTTCTTCAACGCCTCTTTCATGAAATTGATCCAGATGGGCAGCGCGGCATGGGCGCCCGATTCCGTCTCACCGAGCGAGCGGCGGTCATCGAAGCCCACGAACACGCCTGTGACAAAATTCGGCGTCCCGCCGACAAACCACGCGTTGATGAAATCGTTTGTCGTCCCCGTTTTTCCCGCAAGGGGACGGTCGATGCCTTTGGCAGCCTGACCGGTTCCCTTCTGGATCACGTCTTCCATCATGTTGGTAATCAGGTAAGCCGTCTCCTTTGAAATTACGTCGCGCGGCTGCGGATCGGCCAGTTCCAACACCGTCCCGGCGTTGTCCTTGACGGAGATGATGGCGTAGGGCTCTGCCAGGCTGCCTTGATTGAGAAACACACCATAGGCCGAAGTCAA
>JBKJWE010000209.1:0-5706 GCA_046717045.1 Nitrospiraceae bacterium
AACCAGAAGGAAACGGAGCCAGCAGACGAGCAATGTGCTCAGCGGGAAACTCCGCGCGCAGTTCGAGTCCATGTTCCTTCGGTGCGTAATGGTACAGCCCCGGCTTGATGGGAAGTCCGTCGATCTCCGGCACAATCAGGTAGCCTTCCGTCGGATGGAGATTCCCAGATGATGGATTACTCCGCAGCGCCCACTCCGACTCCCCTGCTTTCTTCCAAGCCGACAACGCAAGGGCAAACTCAAAGAATCTTGAAAGGGTCCTGACGTTCACCGGCTGAGTGGAAACGGTGTCTGTCTGGTAGATCGCCTCGTACGAGGGTGCGATCGGCTCCTCGTCCGGCATCAGCAATGGCAGTCGAATAAGTTCTGCCCCGTCAAACCGCCGAAATGGATTAGGCTGATTGGCCCAATCGAGATACCCCAGCGCGCGTGCATACCGATTAAAATGGTGTTTCGTCTGGATGTGATAGCGGATCACTCGATCGACAGGATCGGTTGAGACAGGCTCGACTGGTGCAGATTGGGGAGATGATTCAGCGCTCATGTCACTATGGGTCCCATCCTAACGGGCTATGGAACTCGAAGTAAATGCGCTCATTGACCTTCTTTTGTCTCCCCGCGTATCCTGCCTCAGCACGACTTGAGGTCGCCGATGCAATTTGACGCTGCGCTTGCCGCACAGGACACATTCCGGAGAGCCGAAGCGGAACTCGGCGCTGATTGGGATACTGCCGTTGAGATGGAAGAAGCTTTTTCTTCCAGCGCAGGATCGAGAGCGCGTGAGGCCTATGAGGGCTTGCTCAGTCTCTCTGCCCGCTATCCCAACGCGCATGCCTTCCAAGCCTTCTGTATCTACATCACCTGGCAGCAGGTCACGGAAGAAACGATCGCGCACCATTTTAAAACCGGGATGAAGTTGTCCGAAGCTTTTCTCTCCACTCCCGCCGGTAAGGACCAGCGGGATATCAACTATGTCACCGAACTGCTCGAGTCGTTCCGAGCCGGATTAGGGTTGGACGAGGAGGACGAGATTCAGGTGGAGTTTCGGCGAGACACGCCGAAGGGCGGAGACTAGTCTTCAACCTGTCGAGCGGGCTAGAGGCAAGCGGCAAGGACAAACGGGAAAGAGGCATAGCCCGCCACTACCGTCGCAAGAGGCATGTCGTGGCCGAGGCCGACAAACATCACGCTCGGATCTTTCTCCACCGTGGTCAACTCTCCCACGCCAAGGCCGCTTACGAACAGGCCGTCGCGGACGATCGCCAAAGCCATGACGCCGCCGCACTATCCGATTCACTGGGCAATCTCGGGAACGTCTGCGCCATGATCGGCGATCTCGAGCGGGCTGAAGCCTGCTACCGTGAAGTACTCGAGATCCAGCGGATGGAGCGGAACCAACAGGCCATCGCCCACACACTCGTCAATCTGGGTAATCTCCATATCGGATCCAATCGTCCTGAGAAGGCCCGCCCCTATTATCTCGAAGCCCTCGATTTATTGAAACCGTTGACTGACCATCGCGCGCTCGGCATTCTCTCCCATAACCTCGGGATGGAAGAGGCCCGACAATCTCACTGGGATGAGGCTGTGACACACTTCACACACGCACTGGACTCCCATCGTGTTGTCGGGAATGAAGAAGGCCTCGCGCTGTCCTATAGCCAATTGGGAAAAACTTTCCTCGACAGCGGTCGATCCGTGGAGGCCGAACGTTGTCTCAACAATGCCTCAGAACACTTCATCAAGCTGGCCAACCAACCGGGAGAAGCGGCTGTGTTACGGCTGCTGGCTACCATTTATGAGCAACGATGCGATGGCCTTTCTGCCAGACGTTGTCTTGAACGTGTGATCGAGATCGACAAGCATTTCAGTTTGCCTGATTTCGAACAAGATTCCCAACACCTCACTCGCCTACTCTCCAGTATCGTGTAAGCTTAACGTTCCTCCGCAAGCAATTCAGTGCTCTTACATGACCCCACACTCGGTTGCCTTCCCATGTCCTCGCCGCCTGTCGCCGTGCGCCAATTGCAGATTTCCTAGACAGATTGCTGTTCTCTGCTACCTTAGAGTCGTCACCTCGACTCCCCTCTCGTTGGCCGTCATGTCGCCGACATAGGTGCCTCGCGGATGTTGAATGAACCGCCATTGTGTTCTTATCATCGCGCTGATCAGCCTGCTCTGTGGGGAATCTCCCCAACCCAGTCGGGCCGACGAGATCCAACCTCGACTGACGGTCGGCACGCAGGAGTTCGGCCTGACAGCGGGCTACATGCTTCCACACCGACTCACCTGGGAGCATTCGACCAAGCAGGAGGGTCCTGCCCTGATGCCCTCATGGCATATGGTCCTCACCGACCTCATCGGCGATGGATGGTATCGGGGCCAAGTCCTCATCGGCGCCGAAATCGTGTACATCCAGTTCCGCGAACCGGTGCTGACGCATGGCGTGGGCTTCACCCCGACGATCAAATATTTATTCGAAGGCTGGCACAGGCTTCGTCCGTATGCAGAATTGGCAGGCGGGCCCTTCTACACCGATCTGGGCGGCCGGATTCCGGAGGAAAGCAGCCGATTCAACTTTATCCTGACCGCCGGGTTCGGCCTGTCGTGGTTTCTCACATCACAGACCTCTGTGAACGTCGGCTATCGCTTCCATCACATTTCCAACGCCGGAACGCGTTACCCGAACCTCGGACTCAATGCCAGTCTCCCCTTTGCCGGATTCTCGTTCTTCTTTTAACGTTCGACTTGAGGAGCCAACGATGAACACCTCTCGACACACGGTACTCGGCCTTCTCTTGGGAACCATACTCGTCGTCACTGGCTGTTCACACTGGATCAAGCTGTCTGAGCCTGCGGCTCAGGCGGGCGCGGCCCCGATCAGCGTCGCAGCCCAGGATCGTGTTGCGCTCGTCATTGAAACCGTGCGCTCGACACAAAATGGAGGGGCGCTGGGCACCCCAAGCGAGATCGAACGGCACGTACTCAGTGCGTTTGAAGACACGCGTCTCTTCTCGGAGCATTTTCAGTCCGGCTATTCCCATCCGATGCCCAATCGCCCCCACGTAAAAGCGCGTCTGAGCATCGAGAATATGGTTGAGCCCCACGCCGGTGATGCGGCCTTGAAGGGCCTCGTCGTCGGAGCCTCCATGTTCCTGCTGGCTCCCGTTATCGAGTTCCAGTATGGCTACGGGTCGCAGATGACGCTGGAGATCGAGCGGTGGGATGGCCAGATCAAGCGCTATGCCACGTCTGCTTCAGGAACGGCTCGATACAATCTGTTTGGAGCCAATCCACAGGTCATCGAGGAACTGAAGGGCCAGGTCACGGATCGCTGCTTGACCGCCTTGCTGCATCAGGTTGTCCAAGACACATCCTTTTACCTAGCCAGCAGTACTCCGTCGTTCGAGGCGCCGATCCACAGTGTGTCCGTGACCAGCCGCCGCGGGAAACTGCGGTCCATCCCTGTGTCTAATCCCCCGGAGCCCTCGCGGCCCTAACCAAACCCTCCGCCCGTTACTGTTTCCTGAGCCTCTGCCGGAGTCTGGCCGAATCAATCGCGTAGATGTTATGATGCCTCACACATCACTGATGTGAGGCAAGCATGGATCTCGACGCGTTTCGACAAATGGTCGCAAAAAACCCCAAAGGCTTTCTTGGTCGTTATGGGCTGGGCACCAAGTTGATCCAAGAAGGGGGTCATCTCGATGAAGCCGTCGAGCATCTCCTAGTCGCCACACAGCTGGACCCGACGCACGTGGCCTCGCATCTGGGGCTCGGAAAGGCGCTCATCTCGTTAGGTCGGAAAGACGAAGCCAAGCCGGTCCTCCAGGCTGGAATCGACGCCGCACTCTCCGGTCGATCCAGTGGGGGTGTGGACCTAGTCCCTGATATGCAAGCCCTGTTGCGAACTCTCGGCTGAATGAGCCAGGCTGTCACGAACCCACGAGGCCCGAGATGAATCTTGATGACGCGAGACAACGCATCGAATCGGCGAAAACGCAGTACGGCGCGCATGCCGGCCCCGCCATCGACCTGGTGATGAACGAGGTCCGCTCCGATCTGGGCGCGAAAGCCTTCAACCAATTGGTCGAAGACTTCGATCTCGAACTCGAATACAACATCGCCCCGCTGGAATCCGACTACTCCAACAGCTAGTCATGATCACAATTCCGGAAGCATCTTCTTCAGGGTGCTCAAAAAGCTTCTTCAACAAAGCCGCAGGCGAGAAAGCGCCCCGGAGGAGTACCTTCGGAGGTACGTTGAGGAGGGTTTCGAGCCGAGAACGACGTTGAGGAACCTTTTCAGCACCCTGCTATGCCGCTAATCTGGTGTGCCATCTCTGGACACGGCTACGGACATGCAGCGCAGGTCGTGCCCGTCTTGAACGAACTCGGACGACTTGTGCCCGGCCTCCGCGCCATCCTCCGAACCACGGTCCCTGCCTCTTTTTTTCGCGATCGGTTGACAATTCCGTGGGACCTCCAATCGATCCAGCAAGACATCGGCTGCATCCAACGCGATCCCATCCACATCGACATACCGGCCACCTGGAAGGCTCACCTGGACTTTCATGCACAGTGGGGCCGGCGCCTCTCCACAGAGATTTCCGCGATGCATTCGGCAAAACCTCAGGTCATCCTAGGCGACACTCCCTATCTCGCCTGTGCAGCAGGAGTGGCTGCTGCGATTCCAACTCTGGCACTGGCTAATCTTACGTGGGACGAGGTGCTGGAGCCATTCGCATCCCCCGGCGACGTAGCCCAGCAAGACATACTCTCATCGATTCGCGCAGCCTACGGACAAGCCGATCTCGCGCTACGCATCGCCCCTGGTCTCCCAATGCGCGCATTCCGAAGCGTGCGCGACATCTGCCCCATTGCCGAACCCGCCATCCCACAACGCGCCGCATTACGAACCCACCTCGGCGCCGGTAGGTCTGAGCGTATCGTCTTGGTGGGGTTCGGCGGAATTCCGCTGGCGTCGCTTCCCTGGGAACAGATGCAGCGAATGAACGGCTGTCGATTCATCGTTGACGGCGCCCTGGCACAGGGTTCTTCCCGCATCGTCGGTCTCTCCTCGCTCCCTTTCACGTTCAAGACCCTCTTGGCCTCCGCCGACGCGATCGTGACCAAACCAGGTTACGGCACGATCGTCGAAGCCGTCGCCCTGGGTACTCCCGTTCTCTACGTGCGGCGGTATAACTTCGCCGACGAGCCCCTATTGGTCGACTATCTCCATCGTTACGGACATGGCATTGAGCTTTCACTCGATGACTTCATCCAAGGCCGGTGGGAGGCAGCCCTGAAACGCGCGCTGACCACGCCGATACCGTTGCCGCCGCCATCACCTCTCACCGGAGCAGCCGAGGCGGCCGAGGTGATCGCTCAATACTGCCAGGCGTAAGGAGCCCGCAGGGACTTCTCGGTTTCTGCTCAGCATTCACGGACTCTCGCCTTATTGTTCCCGAGTCTGAACCATAGATCTCTTTGGCGGACCCCTCCGTAGAATGATATAGTTGTGGCTGGCGTGAGGTGAGGGAGTCCGATCCTCGGCCGAATTTTAAACTGGCTGTATGGACACACCTGCTCACCGCGCCGCCTCAACACTAGATCCCGCGTTGCTCACTCGTGTGGCCAAAGGTGATCAACAAGCCTTTAGCCAACTCTACGACCATTCGAGCACACTGCTCTATACCTTGGCCTG
>JBKJWE010000210.1:0-3739 GCA_046717045.1 Nitrospiraceae bacterium
GGCGTGGCCCCCGTCAACGGATCGATCGTGGCCACCTTATTAGCTGCACCAAGATTTAGAAACACCCATTCCCCTTCCGAAAACTGCATGTCGCCCAACGCGACGTTTTCGAACTCAGCGGAGGCAATCGTTCCCAGAACGGCATTCCCCGAGTCGCCTTTGAGGGTCACGCTGGTCAGCGTCTTGTCGCCTGTGTTGTTGACGAAAACCATCGGCCCCTGCAATGCAGCGCTTCCGGCCGGGGTCACCGTCGCGGTCGTCGATTCTCCTGAGTTGCAGCTCGCAAGGCCGATCAAGGCCAATCCCAGCAGCGCTGTCATTGCCTTGGTGATACCTGGGGTCTGATTTATCATCGTATTCATGTGCACATCCTTCCTGATTTCTTCCTGGGGGCTTCGGGATTTGCCCGAGAATCATGCCCTGTTACGTGAATTACGATCCTAAAAGACCTAGGGTGAGGCGGTCCCCGGGCGGCCATCCCTCCGTTCAGGATTGCAGCATACAAGCCGTTGCCGAGTTCCCCGCTCACGAATCCTGTCGGTGCAATGGACGCCTCCCATGTCCGGCCAGAGGAGGACGGGGTTTCGATGCCGTCGCAGTGCGACGCGCAGGATCCCTGGGTGTGATGCGCACTGCTCGAGTTAGACTGCGGGCAATGGGATTTCGACGGAAGGCTTCCGTACAGTGGGGAGACGGACCCGGCCACCCATAGCGCGACACAAACGCCTACACACGCCCGAAAGAATTTACCTCGTCGACTCTCTGTCTGGATCTGGAGAAGCATACCTACTCTTCTATCCTCGTCCTTAAGACTGACTGAGTAGCTGGAACGACTTGGTAAGACCAAACACATAGCTGCGTTGTTGTTCGAGATTTCCGTTGAAGTCACGCATGACCGGAAGCTGGACGATGAAATACATCGAGGCAAAGTCCCAGAGGTTCAACATGATGCCGGGAGAATAGGCCAAGAAGGTCGAGCCGGTCGTTGGGATGGCCCGGTGCTTGATCGCCGGGTCGAGGAGGATCGGCGCACCTCCCGGATTGAACAGAAACAACGAGGCATCCATGGAGTCGTTTTGCATCCAGCGATAGTTCACTTGCTGCGTCAGGACAAACCATGGGGCTTTCTCAAGTGGGATAATATTCAGCCCTGCGCTGAGGTTAACTTCGTCCCCGAATTTATACCCGTCGCTGTTCTTCAGGGTGTGACGGTAGTTGGCCAGGGCAAACTGATTGAGGCGATGAGGGATGAGTTCGTAGCTCTGATAGACCGTCGGTACCAGCCCGAAATTTCCCCTCCCGAGCTGAAGCGTCGATTCGGCCAGGGTTCCTCCCTGCACCCGTTGTCCGTAGTCGCCGGTAGGCAGATCCACACCCAAGCCCAGCACGACCATGCTCCGCAAAGTCGGCAGGAGGTTGTATTTTAGTGCCACACGAATGTCCCCAATGCCTTTGTCGCTGTAGGGAACCGGGGTGAGGCCTCCGATTTGAGCATCTGAGTTCACCTGCTTGTAAGGCAGCGAGACTTGAAGTCCGAAACGTTCGGTCAAGCCGTAATTCATATCCAGCGTCGCGGTTCGCGTGAGCGTTCGAATTTGACTCGCATTCAAGTTCGCGAGGGTCAATGTTCGATTGCCCTGATTGGCAAAGGGAATGCTACCGCCTTCCCCTGGCGGAGCTGAACTCGGGGTGTAGTTATAGATGGCGTTTACGGTCAGCACCCCTGCCATCGGCACTTGCTGCTGCGAGCCGATGACCACGAAGCAAGTGACCGAGCCGCACGAGGCTCCGGACGGGACTGGCCACGCCATCGTGGCTACCATTGCTAGGCCACCGAGGAATCGAAGAGTGCACTGGCAGTGGTTATGTATGTTCACGAGACGATCTTTCTTGTTGCAAGACACCAGGGAGTGGTGGATCACTCCACGAGTTCCCGGCATCAGGATGTGTTGAAGAGACAGGGTCTAGCTGAAGGAAATGGGAGGACCTCTGAGGAACACGAGGGGGGAGAAAACGTCCTGTAGGGAATTGGCATGGTAAAGGTCGATGCGGCCGATAAGTTGATGCCTCGAGTTCAGGATCACCGAGGAGGATTCGACAGCCTGGCCTGCGGCGCAGAGCCAAGCGCACAGTCCGGTCGTGTGAGTTCCTGCTTCATGGCTCCCATGGTGCGCGGCATGGTCCACACTAGGCGCAGCCATGAACCCATTCACCAGCACTAGGCAGATGAGCAAGGACCACACGAGCTGGGATCGTTTTAAGGCTCTCATTTATAAACCGTCTACCGTAGTGGGACCGCTCTGACCGGCTCTGGTTTCTGAACACGGGCCACGATATCGTAGATTTTCTGTTCCGTCAGAAGCCCACCTTTGATGTATTCCTGGACCACCCCTTGGTCATCGATAAATACACTGACCGGCAAGCCAAATACCCCGAATTGATTGGCCACTTTATTGTCTCGATCCATCAAGACCGGGAATGTGTGGCCGTATTGCTTGATGTGCTCGCGAACTTTGGCGTCATCCTCCAACTCATTGACGGCGAGGACCACGAACCCTTTGTCACGCAGCTTGTCATACGTGGTTTGCATCGCCGGCATTTCGGTCGTGCAGGGCTTGCACCAGGTCGCCCAGAAGTTCACGAGCACGACCTTGCCACGATACTGGCTGAGGCGTTGTTGTGTACCATCGAGATCGGTCAGCTGAAAATCCTCGGCCTGCGTTCCCACAACCGGCACGCGGCTTCCCATGCTCCAGCTATCGAGGGTTGCCAATCCAAGTACGGCAAGCAGGCTGCAGAGAAAGACTATGGACTGTTTCATCCTATTCCTCCCAACCGTGGTGGAGCAGATTTACACCTGAGCGGTCGATCACGAGTACTGCGAAACGAGCACCTTTTTTCACCATAACCTTCATGCACCCCGCCCTATGTTCGATAAGCTGTATACGATCGGCAAGCGCAACACAATTTCATACCGCTCCAACGGGTGTGTCATCGTAAGCGGAGTGGCAAGCCTGACCGCGTCTAAGGCAGCTGCGTCAAGAACGGCGTGCCCCGAGCTCTTCTGAACGGAAACCTCCGCCAGATGTCCGTCTGCTCGAATGACGGCTTTCACCACTACCTTCCCTTCTAATCCATTCAAACGTGCCGAGCTGGGATAACGTTTGAATTCTGCCACCCGTCGCCAGAGCGATTCCGCCAGCCAGGCATAGTCTACCTTGGTGGCCGGACGCGGGGCTGGAGCACTCGCCACAACCGGAGGATCTTGGTGCGCCCTGGGCGCGGGAGCGGCTACGACAGGCTCGCTTGGGCCAGCCGCGGGAATCGTGGCCACCGACGACGAGACATGCTGCGTCTGTGCCGGTTCAGGCGCCGAAACAGCCGTAGCGCTCGCGACAGCAACGGCCTCTGAATGGTGCTCGGTGTGGTGATGGCTGGCCAGAGGAGCCGACGCTTCGTAGGCATGCGGCGGCGCCACCGGTTCATGAGCGGGGGCGACCTCCGACACCGGCTCCGGTTCTTTGACCTCTTCTCGCTCAGCCGGTTTCGGTTGGACCTGGACGAGTTCCTGCACCGGTTGACTCGATTCTACAGGCTTGGGGGTCTCGATGACGGGATGGGTCATCTGCCCGCTCTGCTGGGGGGCCACGCGTTGCATGACTGTGTCTGTCTCTTTTAAACATCTCCGAGCCCACGAGACCGGAGCCTAGCTCGTATGCCGGATTCTGCTTAAAAAAAA
>JBKJWE010000211.1:0-4755 GCA_046717045.1 Nitrospiraceae bacterium
TCACTGCAGCCTTCAAGGCCATGAACCAAGATGACCGTGGGTGCGGATTGACGATCAGCTTGCCAATGGCAGAGGCCGAGTAGTTGTACCTGTGGCTCAATGGTAAAGAAACGTGACTCCAGAGGTAATCCAATCAATGACGTATTGCGTGGCACGTAGCGTGGCACAAGGGTCATAAGGTGCGCGTTCCGGAAGGGAAGGGGTGGCTGGAAAGACAATGCAATATCCATCATCGGCTACTATACAATGAGCATGCGGCAAAGATCTGGCGGTTTTGGCGTACCAATAACCTGTTTGAGGTTCAACCGCTTTTCAGGCGCCGATGAGAGGCGCCGATCATGATTTCATAGGATAGGTTTTCCCCCATTGTGAAACAGGAATCATGCTGACGGCAATCGGTGATGTCGTGAGGCGTGTCTATGAACTCCGAACGGAGTACTGTTGGTCGAGGAAGATCTTGGGTGAGTGCGCATATAATGTCCAAAACGGTCAAACCATGAGGTGAAATTTTAGCTTATTCTGATTAGGAAAAAATGGAACATGGAGTAGGAGAAGGGCGGTGGCTCCCCGGGCAGGACTCGAACCTGCGACCAGCCGGTTAACAGCCGGCTGCTCTACCAACTGAGCTACCGGGGAACACAGAGGTGCTCAACTCAACGAGGGGGGCATTCTAGCAAAAGTGGCCAGGTGAAGGGGAGGGTTTTTTCAAGCTTCCTGCTACACGTCGAAGTCTTCAGTTTCATCTTCATCCGAGGAAGCGTCAGTGTTGCCTTCGGCCATGGCCGCATAGTGCTTGGCCCAGGTTAGGTAGAGGTTGCCGCTGTCTCGCATCGTATCTGCCGCCTTAGCGAGTTTTTCCACAAGTTCCGGGTCTTTCCCTGTGGCTTGGACCATGGCGGCCCGTCGTTCAATGGCCTTGGGATACTGATTGATCAAGCCAGCGATTTCGCCGAGGAGTTCGTTGATTACGTTGTCTTCATTTTCCATCGATCACCTCTTGTCCCAACAAAAAGCCCCATAGCGTGGACGCCATGGGGCTTTCGAATTCAGCCCGTGATTGCTTATCCTTGGTAGGCTTGCCCTAAGGCGGCGGATTCGCCCTTGTGAGTCATGAGACTCCCGGTGGCGTTGACGGCTTGCATGACGATCGCCTCATGCTTGGCTGCGTTGCAGACGACTACGCAGAGCTCACAACCCTTGCAGCGCTCGATGGTGACCTCTGCGACCATCTTGCTGGAGTTGAGGTCCAGCGTATTGGCTTCGGGGCAATACATGATGCACAGCCGGCACCCCTTCTTGGCCACGCATTTGTCGTCGATCACTTGCGCTACGTTATACATACGACGTCGTTCCTTTTATGCCTAGGCAGCGACGGCCGGATTGCCGACTCGCAGCTCGATTTTGTTCTTCTCGGCCCACTCACTGGCGATGTCATAGGCCGCCTTCACGGTTGCAAGGTTTTTGGCCAGCAACATTTCTTTCTTGGCAAATTTCTTCTTGATGGCTTCGTCCAAGGATGCCGTACCGCCGGAGGCGACGAATTTCTTTCCGAAGCGTTCTTGGAGTGCGCCGTCGAGCGCCTCCATGGAGACGCATTTCGTAATGCCTGCTACCGAGCCGATCATCGCCATATTGGTCGACAACTCGGTGCCGGCCACTTCGATGGCCAGCTCGGTTCCCGCAATGTAAAACACGGCGACGTTCAAATCCTTGAGCCGTTGCACGTCTTCTTCGGAGAGAAGTGGTTGGTCGGAGTTGATGACGACGACCCCGCCTTCCTTCACGCCGGAATAGAAGGGCATTGTGTAGCTCTTGCCCATCGTGATCACCTGGGGGTGAAACACCTGGATCACGTCGGGGAACACGAGTTCGCCTCGGTCATAGATCCGCTCTATGCCTATGCGGCAGTAACTCTCGGCCGGCGCCATGCGCTTCTCAGCACCGAAGAACGGATTGGAGATGGAAAACTTTCCATCCCGGTTGGCGGCCATGGCCAAAACGTGCGCCGCCGTGACAGCGCCTTGCCCGCCCAAGCCTGACATCCGGACATTGAGTCGTTTCTTAATCATGAGAAGCCTCCGGTTTCGTTAGGCTTGCCCGGCCAATTGCTTGGTCGCGGCTTTCCGTTCCTTGTCCTTCGCTGCGAGCTCCGCCAAGAGCTGTTTGGCGGGTTCGCTGACATATTCCTTGTAGGCGAACCGCTCAGTCGGCTTCTCGGAGTCCCGCATTTCCTGCAAGCCTTCCATGCTGTTCTTCCCGATTTCGAGAATGCAGGGCGTGTACAGTTGCAAGTAGGTCGGGCCGATCTCTCGGGCGATCATGACCGCATTGCGGATCACCTTCTCAACGAGAGAAGGCTTGCTGACCGTACAGTTCACCACATAATGACAGCCGGACTCGCGCGCGATTTCGGGCAGCCGAACCTTGTCGAAGAGTTTGCCGACCGGGGCCATCTTTGCCACGAACCCCTTCTGCATGAGCCCGCTCTCCTGACCACCGGTGTTCGCGTAGAGTTCGTTATCGAAGCAGATGGTCGTGAACTTCTCCTGGCGGAACCAGGCTTGAAGGGTCATGTCGAGACCGATGTCGACGGTAGCGCCGTCTCCAGCCAGCACGACCACATCTTTTGTCCTGTCGGGGAAACGGACGCTCAAGGCGCGCTTCAATCCGGACGCAATGGCGTTTTGGTTGCCGAACAGGGAGTGAATGTTATGCACGGCCACCATCGGGAACACCAAGCTCGTGCAGCCGGTGGAGCCGACCATGACGGTATCCTCCGGGTTCGGGAGCGAAGCCAGGATGTAACGGAAGGCCATGGACTCCGGGCAGCCCGCGCAGAGCGAGTGTTGCTCGATGAGCTCCTTAGAATTACCGATGTCCTTCCAGCCACGATCTTCCTTGCCGTAAGTCGCGCTCTTGACGAGGTCTTAATAGTCTGACGGCATGATGTCGTAAAGGTCTTCAGAAATCTTGATTTTCTCTTTGCTCATGTAGGCCTCCTCAGATTCGCAAGTACCTCGCGAACTGGTCCGGGATGTTGACTACTCAGCTTCCGCGACCGGCCAGGGAGAAGGTCTTCATCCCGAGGGCCGTCTTGATTTCCTGCACGATGATTTCCGGCGGCATCGTCATGCCTCCGCAGACATGCGGGCCGGCATGCACCCGTTGATGATTGGGAATCGTTGCCTTGATCTCTTTCGCCAGCCAGCCGGTCACGTTGAACTCCGGCACGAAAATGTGTTTCGCGTTCTTGGTGGCTTCCCGAATTTCTTCTTCCGGCCATGGGCGGAGTGTTTTTACTTTCACGAGCCCGCAGCGGATACCTTCGTCGTCCAGCAAGCGGATGGCTTCACGCCCCTGCGACACGGCTGTTCCGGATGCGACGATGAGGATATCGGCGTCAGTGTTTTCTGTGTCGATCAAACCATTCAGCCACTTGATCGAGTGCTTGCGGGAACGTTCAATGGCCGCCCAAATTTCCTGTTGCCAGCTGGCATGTGTGGCGTAGCTGATGTAGTTGCTCTTCATGACGAACGGATCGCGCATCATCCGGACCGGCGGACATTCCATGTCCATGCAGGGAACGGGTGAGCGATAGGGATCGTAGGGCGGCAGGCACATCTCCGCCGGGGTCAGGTTCACGACGTCCTTGGTGTGTGTCACGAAGAACCCGTCGCAGCAGAGTGCGAGCGGCAAGTGCACGTCCGGCTCCTCGGACACCATGTATCCCTTGAGAATCCAATCGAAGAAGTCTTGAGCGGTTTCCGCATGCCAGACGAGCATACCGGTGTTCAACAGATAGGCGATCTCAAGCGTGTCCGGTTGAATAGAGAGTGGGGAGTTGATGCCGCGGCAGGTGACGATCATCTGGATCGGTAGACGCGCACCGGCCCACATGGGGAAATTTTCCATGGCGCGCATCGTACCCGGCCCGGCCGTCGTCGTAAACACGCGGGCGCCACCGAATGCGGCACCAGCGCATTGTGACATGACGGCAAATTCGCTCTCGCCCCGGAAGTAGTCGCCGATATAACCTTCGGCGAACAGCTCGCCGATCAAGGCGGCGGCTTCGCTCTGCGGCGTGATCGGATACGCGATCATGACGTCGCAGCTCGCCCGTCGCAGCGCTTCCTTAATAACCTCGCTGCCGGTAAAGAATGACGGGGTGCGAGGTGCTTCGTGCATCATCTTCCAGGTATCGGTAAAGGTCTGTCCTTTTTTATTTTTCGTCCCGATGACTGAGTGTGTGTCTGCCATGGACCAGCCTCCTTTCGCGCCCGCTAGCTTCTTGAGCCGATTAGCTCGAAGCTCCATTGTTGGCTGTTGTCAGCCGTGGTTTGACGGTCCCTTTCAATCTTTTCACGGTATCGGCTAACTTCATAATCTTTTCAACCGATGCGTCGCGAAACGATAACATTGCGTCTTCATGGCCGGCCTGTGCGCACATGGCGATCGTGTAGCAGGAGGTTCCGCCGCGGATAATTTTCAGCGACAAATTGGCCTGATGGCAATGCACGCCGATAAACATGCAGCAATCGATCTTGTTGTGCCAGATAGTCAGATTCGGGTGGTTGGGGTTGATTTCAACTTCAGGATTGATCTTCGGATATTTGGGACGGTAGTCCGGCATGGGAATTAGCATCGGTTTTTGGCCGGGCTGCACACATTCTTTGAGTGTGTTGTACAGGTGGCGAATCGCAGTCGCCTTCTTGGCAGCCTTCTCATTCCACGCCCACAGTACCAAGGGGCCAGGGA
>JBKJWE010000212.1:0-3305 GCA_046717045.1 Nitrospiraceae bacterium
CGCGCCTGCGTGGTCAACGGGGATGCGTATTGTGAATGGGAAGTTCAGTGGCAGCCGGAAACCCGGCGCGATCCAGCCTGGGCATGGTGGGGAGGGACGTCCGGGATTGCGGCGTTGGGCTATGTCCGATTCATGTATCCCGGTCTCACGCTGGGCGAATCCCTGCTGGCGGGCGTGGTGCCTCTGCTGGTGTCGGGGATGCTCGTGAATCGGCGCCTCAAGAGACAGAGCCAGCAACGGGAAGCGCTGATCCAAGAACAGGTGAACGCGGTGGAACTCCGGCACGAAGAGCTTCGCGAAGCCTACCTCGAACAGGAACATACCCGTGTGGAGCTTCGGCGCAAAGTGAATCATCTAACCGTATTGCATCGAGCAGGGCTCCTCTTTAGTTCCACGCTGGATCGAGAGGCGCTCCTGCAACAGGTGCTTGAGACCCTCACGCGAGACTTACATTACGACCGGGCCATGATCTCGTTTTTCGACTCCCGGAAGGGCATGGTGAACGATGCGCGAATTTTAGGCGTTCCTGCTGAGATTCAAGCCTTTGCGCGGGCCCGTGAGTTTACCGTCACCGACCCGGAAACTCCTGAAGGCACGGTCCTGCTGCAAGGGAAGCCGTTGTTGATCGGAGACGTGAGCAAGATTCTGGATCGGATCCATCCCTTCAATCAGCACCTCGTCACGGTGACACAGGCCAAATCGTTGCTCATTGTGCCGTTGAAGACGAAGGATCGTGTCCTCGGGAGTTTAGCGGTCGATCGGATGCAAGCGCATAGTCTGACGCAGGAAGACCTGGAATTGATGATGACAGTGGCGCATCAAGTCTCGAGTGCGCTCGACAACGCGTCGGCCTATCAGCAAATCGAGGAGTTGAACGTCGGGCTGGAAGCCAAAGTGCGAGAACGGACCGCCGAGCTGGAACAGGCCGATCGTGTGCGGTCCGAATTCCTCTCGCACGTCTCACACGAACTGAAAACGCCTCTGACGTCGATCAAGGGGTTCTTGCAGAATCTCTTGGATGGATTGACCGGCTCCTTGAACGACAAGCAGCGGAGGTATCTCACGAGAATGTTGGACAACTCCGATCGCTTAATTCGGATGATCGAGGACTTGCTGGATCGCACGAGAATTCAAAACGGGAGACTCGATCTGGCTCCCACGGAGGTCGATCTGGGGCTCTGTGTGGCGGATGCAATCGAACAAATGCGTCCGCTGGCGCAGGCGAAACGGCAAACGCTTGAGGCGATTTACCCGCTGGCGGAATTGTGGGTCTTGGCCGACCGTGATCGACTCTTTCAGATCGTGACGAACCTCGTGCAGAATGCCGTGAAGTTTACCCGGGACGGCGGCAGTGTGACTGTCACGATCGGGCGGGAGAGTCCGCATCTCGCCGGACTCTCCGTGCGGGACACCGGACCGGGGATTCCGGAAGAATTTGTGGAGAAGATCTTCGATCCCTTCTTCCGAGTCAAACAGGCAAGAACCGGTGAGAAGGGCTTAGGGCTTGGCCTGTCGATTGTTCGGACGTTGGTGGAGTTGCAGGGAGGCACGATTGTGGCCCGGAACGTTCCGGGTTGTGGGGCGGAGCTCTCCGTCACGGTTCCGTTACTTCCGGTGGCTGAGACACCTGGGGCGAGTCCGTCTGCCGAGGCTGCGCGCATTCTGGTCGTGGACGACGATCCGGATATTCGTCAATTGCTGCACGACCGATTGCGAGCGGATGGGTATCGGGTGCATGCCGAAAGCGATGGCGCGCGGGCGCTGGAGGCCGCGCGGGCCGAGTCTTTTTCCGGAATGATCCTGGATATCAGCATTCCCTCGATAGATGGGATGGAGGTGTTGAGGCAGATCAGAAAATGGGATCAGCGCATCCCGATTGTCGTGGTCACAGCGTCGGGATCGAAGGAGCGAGCGATCAGGGCCATCAGCATGGGAGCACAGGCCTATCTGTTGAAACCGTTCGATGTGGAGGAATTGCGGCGGATCGCGAGCTATTGGTTCCGGCCCGTTGAGCAGGCGTCGACGAATCCTCTCTGACGTGAACACATCCTTCAAATGAGAAAGGCACGAGTATGACTCAGGTGAGGCAAGGCGGGTGTGTACACGCGACCGAGAGGGCCGTGCGAACGGGATGGTCGTGGGCGCTGGGATTCAGTCTTGTGGTGATTGCGACGGTTGAGCCGGCTGCCGCACAAGTGCCTCGGATCCAGGGGCAGGGAACGGCGGCATCCGGGATGGGCAATGCGTATGCCGCTCAGGCGGACGATCCCTCGGCGCTGCATTACAATCCGGCTGGCATGACGCAGCTGTCGGGCGTGCAATTCATGGCCGGAATGCTCTTGGCCGGCGGGACGACCAACTATACGGGCACGACCGGTATTCCTGCCACGGGTGATCGCAACGGGAGTCTGGCCTGGCCACCTCCCGGGCATACGTACATCACGGCCAATCTCAGAGATCTCGGCGTGACGGCATTGGGCGATCTCACGGTGGGCGTGGGCGTAACCGTGCCATTTGGGTCTCTGACCCGGTGGCCCGAAGACGGCCCGTTCCGCAACACCGTCACGTTCAATACCTTGCCTCTTCTCGATATCAAGCCGACGGTGGCCTACAAATTGACGAACGATCTGTCGGTGGGGTTAGGCGCAGACATCTATACGTTCAGCGGCTTGTTCGGTGAAGGCCATGTCGAACAGCGGTTTATTTCACCCGGTGGGCCGACGACCCCTCTGTTCGGAGCGGCAGGATCCAAGGTCGAACTCAACGGGAAGGATACGGCGGCAGGCTTCAACGCGAGCCTTCTCTACACGGCGCTCAGAAATGGGGACGGGAAGCCAATCGCCAATATTGGATTCGTCTACCGCAGTCAGGCCACGCTCCATCTAGCCGGGGCGCTGATGAGCAATGGGGCCAAATTATCTGACGTGACGGCGACGTTGGTGCTCCCGCAGGTCCTGACCGGGGCGATTGCATTGTGGCCGGTCCGAACGAGTACACGCGAGTGGAAAATCGAACTGGACGTGGACTATGTCGGGTGGAAATCCGTTCGGAACCTCGACGTGCATTTGGCCAACGGTGCGACGGTTGCGCAACCGCAGAATTGGCGGAGTACCTACGGCGTTATGGTTGGAACCGAGTATAAATGGCTGAGTCTTGAATCCCTGCATGGATGGGAAGTCGCGGCGCGGGGAGGCTATACGAACCAGCAGAATCAGATGCCGGATTTGACATTCAATCCCGGCATTCCTTCGGCAGACGTGCATATTCTCTCGACGGGGATGGGATTCTTGTGCAAAGAAAACGGG
>JBKJWE010000213.1:0-11082 GCA_046717045.1 Nitrospiraceae bacterium
GGATTCCCTGACGGCGTGACTGCCATCGTCGGGCCCAATGGAAGCGGAAAGAGCAATGTTGTCGATGCGATTCTCTGGGTGCTGGGCGAGCAGAGCACAAAGGCCCTCCGCAGCGAGAAAATGGAAGACGTGATTTTTAACGGAACCGAGGTGCGAAAACCTCTTGGGATGGCCGAGGTCTCACTCGTCATCAGCGGGCTCGATCAAATCAAGGTCAATCCGCTGTCCGGGCTTCCGAGTCAGTTGGCGGAATATCAGGAATTGATGATCACGCGGCGGCTCTACCGCAATGGAGACAGCGAGTATCTCATCAACAAGACGCCCTGCCGTCTCAAAGATATTCGAAGTGTCTTGCTGGATACCAGAGCAGGAACGAAGGGACATACGGTGATTGCCCAGGGGCAAATCGATCAAATTCTCAATGCCTCGCCGCAAGACCGGCGCGAATTGATCGAGGAAACCGCCGGGATTATTCGCTACAAAAAGCAAAAGGCCGAAGCGCTGCGCAAGTTGGACGCCACCCAGCAGAATCTCCTGCGCGTGCGGGACATCATTGCCGAGGTAAAGAAGCAGTTGAACTCGCTGGAACGGCAAGCGAGGCAAGCGAGGACCTACCAGACTTTGCAGCAAGAGGCGAAGGCGCTGGAGATCCAACTGTTAACGAACGAGTTTCGGGCTCTGCGCACGACCATTATCGTGGTTGATGCAGAGTTGCAGGGGCTGAGCGATCGAGAGTCCGAGCAGGCGGCCGAGCAGGCGCGGTTGAGCGCTGAACTGGAGCGGATCAAGCTTGCCATGACAGAGGAGGGCGATACGATCGGGCAGCGCCGCGAGGAGTTATCAAAGATCGAACAGCAGCAGGGACAGGCAGTGACTGCTGCAGAAGTGGAACGGAATCGCTGCGAGCTCTATGAGCAGCAACAGCAACAGGGCCAACAGGAGGTCGAACGCTTGGCGGATGAGCAGAGTCAGGTGCAGGGAGAGATGACGACGCTACACGAAATGCTGGCATTATTGGAACGTGATCATGCGGAGCGAGAGCAGGCGCTTGCTGCGCTCGATGAAGAGATGAAGACGCTTCTCCATCAGCGGGCTGCTGCTGTGGCTGAAGAGGAACGGGGCCGTGTGGATGTGCTCAATTTGGCGGTGCTTGTCGCTAATACTGAGCAGAGCTTGGTCCAGTTGTCCGCGCGCATCGCCGAGGTGACGGAGCGTGACAGCCGCTTGGCTCTCGAGCAGGAAGAGCTCCGCATACAGCATCTTGCCGCGGCGGATAAGCGACAGGCATTGGAGCAGGCTTGTGCGGATGCCGCTCACTTGGTTGCCGACCTGCGCCGCCAGCAACAGAAAACGGATGGATCCGCCGAACAGCTGGCCGGTGAACTGGCGGCGGTCGATGAGCGGATCCTGCGCCTATCAGAAGACCTAGCCGCTGTCGACTCGCACCTCCGCGCATTGCAAGCTCTGGTGCAAGAAGATATGGGGTACGGACGGTTTGGCGACGAGGAGGCCACGGCGCTGAAGGCTTGCTCCGGTGTGCATGAGGCGATTGCTGAATGGTTGGTGATTCCTCCAGGGCTTGATCGTGCAGTAGAGGCGGTGTTGGGCGAACGCGTGCGGGGATGGTTTGTCGACAGTGCTTCATCTGCCTGTCAGGCGATCGAATTTCTCAAAGGCAAAGATCTGGGACGAGGCACGTTCATTCCTCAGCAGCCTCGATGGGCAAGCCACGAGAGCGGCGCGAACGAATGGTGGGTAGCATTAGCCGGTCAGCCTGGTGTCATCGGTCGTGCCGCGGATGTGATTCAGGTGCAAGCGCAACAGGAAGCCGTCCGTGACTATTTGTTCGATCGGATTGTGTTCGTCGAGACGTTGAGCGATGCGGCGGCGCTGTGGGAGCGTCACACGTGGTCGGCGCCGAACGGGCCGATCCTTGTGACTCGCTCCGGCGAGATCGTGGATGCCGCCGGCGCGATTACGGGAGGACAGGCGAGTGCGACAGGCGGGGTGCTGCAGCGGCGGCGCGAAGTGACGGGCCTTGATACACAACGCGCTTCTTTGGTTGAAGCCGTCGATGCCGGAAAGCAGCAGCGGGAACAGCTCGTGACGCAAGGAAAGGTATTGCGTGATCGGTCGCGCCAGTTACTCGACTCGCTGCGGGAAGCTGAGATGCAGGAGCTCTCGCTCCAGAAAGACGAAGCGGGAGTGCAGGAGTTTCTCGGCAATCTGACACAGCGGATCGATCTGCTGGTAAGCGATGCGCAGCGTGGCTCAGCGGAGGCGCAACGGTTGGAGCAAGAGGGGCGTTCAGGACAGGCACAGCTTGCGCAATGGATCGGGGAGAAGACCGGACAGGAAAGCCGCGTGACCGCGGTTCGGATGCGTGTAGGGCAGATCGATCGCGAGATACAGGGGCTTCAACTACGGCTCACCGAAGCCCAACTGGCAACCCAGGGTGTCAAGACTGCGCGGGAGCATCGCCAAAGCGATCTGCAGCGTGTCGAGCAGCAACAACGCGACTCGGCGGCGCGCATCGATGAGCTGACGGATCGCGTCAACAGCCTCAAGGCATCCATTGCAGAAAGCCAGGTTGACCAAGCGTATCAGAAGGCGCTCTGTCAGGAATTGGGCGGATCGGCCGACCGTGTGAAGGGATTGCTCGTTGCGGCGCAAGAGCGACAGGCCCAGGATATGGCGACGGCCCAGCACCTTGATGGCGGGTTAGACGTCGTGCGCCGGACTGTGGCTTCGCTTCGGGAATCTCGCCTCGCCGTCGAGGTCAAGAAAGCAGAGGTTCGGACACAGTTAGGCACGGTCGAGTCCACCTTGTCCGGCACGTATCAAGTCGATCTCGCGACGCTCCTCGCGGCGCCGAATGAATCGGCGACTGCCGATCGGCTGCCGCTCGACGACGCACCGGCGCCGGTCGATCAACCGGTGGGGGATGAGCCGGCGCTCAGAGAACAACTCCACAAAATCCGCGAGCGACTCGATCGTATGGGGCCGATCAATTTGGCCGCCATCAGTGAGCATCAGGAGCTGGAGGTGCGCTACACATTCTTGTCGACGCAGGAACAGGATTTGTCCACATCGATTGCCTCGCTGAAAGAAATAATTCAGCGGATCAATCGCACCACGAAAGAAATGTTCGCGAGCACCTTCGTCGAGCTGCAACAGAAATTCACCGAGGTGTTTGGGAAGTTTTTTTCGGGGGGGCGAGCCGAGCTGCAGTTGGTCGAGGTGCCGGTGGATGACACCGCGGAAGGGAAGGGGCCGCAGGAGCCGGGGGTGGATATTGTCGCGCAGCCTCCGGGCAAACGGTTGAAGAGTATTACGATGCTGTCTGGCGGGGAGAAGACGCTGACGGCCATGGCCCTGCTCTTTGCCAGCTTCCTCATTAGACCGACGCCGTTCTGCATCCTCGACGAAATCGATGCGCCGCTCGACGAAGAGAATATCGGCCGCTTTACGGGCGTACTGCGTGAGTTGGCCGAGGGGGCGCAGTTCATTGTGATCACCCATAATAAGCGGACCATGGCGATTGCAGATTCGCTTTTCGGCGTGACGATGCAGGAGCCGGGGATATCACAGCTCGTCTCCGTCAGGTTGGCCGAAATGCAGCCGGTCTAATCTCAAAAACCTCCGTAGTTCAGAGGACTTCGGCGTCCCATTCCTTGACTTCAATAGGGGCCTCTGTTATAAGCCCATCGATGGGCAGCCCGCGAGTGTGCTGTGTCTGTCTCCTCGCCGGCCTCGGCGTATCCTGCCACGCCAGTATTCCCATCCACCTTCCGTCTCTCATGGGCAATCAGTATGAAGCTGTTTCGAACGCTATTGGATCGGTTATCGGACAGTCTCTTTGTCTCCGTCCAGGAGAGGTTTCGTCTTGCGACGGAATCGCCTCAGACCCCGCCCCTTCGATTGGTGTCCGATAAGCCGACTATCCCGGGCTCCGATGCCTCCCTTCGTCGTACGGTCAATCATTCGGTGAGTCCAGTGGACTCCCTCGACGATGCGATCCGGCGCAACCAAGCTTGGTTTCTTTCCAGGCAGCATCCGACAGAAGGGTACTGGGTTGCGGAGCTCGAAGCCGATACCACGCTGACCTCCGAGTACCTCATGCTCCGGCGATTTTTAGACCGGGTCGACCTTGAGCGAGAGCGTAAAGCCGTTCGATACCTCAGAGCCATGCAGTTGCCCGACGGGGGATGGCCGATCTATTACGGAGGTTCGTCGGAAATCAGCGCTTCGGTCAAAGCGTATTTCGCGCTCAAGCTCAGCGGCATCTCGGCGGATGAGTCATTCATGGTGCGCGCCAAGGAGTGCATCCTGGCGAAAGGCGGGGTTGTTCAAGCGAGCGTCTTTACGAAAATTACTCTCGCATTGTTCGATCAGTACGATTGGCAAGGTGTGCCGAGCATGCCGCCGGAAATCATGCTCTTGCCGAAGTGGTTTTATTTCAACATCTACGCCATTTCCTATTGGTCCCGCGCAGTCTTGATTCCGTTGTTGGTCGTGTTCGCGCAACAGCCGGTCTGCCGTCTTTCCAAAGATCAGGGTATCGACGAACTGTATGTGACCCCGCGAGGGCAGATTCGATATCGCCAATTTCCTCCGTTCAATAAAGATCAAGGGTGGTTCACGCCTCACAACGTGTTCGTGGTGTTGGACGTCGTGCTCAAACTCTACGACCGAATGCCGCTCAATTGGATGCGTGACAAGGCCTTGCACAAGGCGGCGACCTGGACGTTGGAGCATATCAAGGGCAGCGGCGGGCTGGGCGCGATCTATCCGGCGATGGCCAACTCCATCGTGGCGTTGCATTGCTTGGGTTATCATGTCGACGATCCGCTCGTCCGGAAGGCGTTGCGCGAAATCGAAGACTTGGAAGTGTACGATACGGTGTTGTTGGACGAGCGACGGGTCGATGCGCTACATCTCCAGCCCTGTCACTCGCCGATCTGGGATACCTCGTTGTTGATGAACGCGCTCATTGAAGCTGGGATGCCACAGGACCATCCGTCGTTGCAGAAGGCCTGCGTCTACCTCATGTCCCGACAAACGAACATCGTCGGCGACTGGAAAGTGTCTTCTCCCCAGGCGCAGCCCGGGGGTTGGTATTTTCAGCATGAGAACGAGTTGTATCCAGATGTCGACGATTCGGCCGTCGTCCTCATGGCAATGACCAAGATCCGGATCCCTCAGGTGGCCGAACAGCAAGAGTCGATTAGGCGAGGGGCCGAGTGGGTGCTGGCCATGCAAGGGTCTGATGGCGGATGGGGCGCGTACGATAAGGATAATAATCGGATCGTCTTCAACTACATTCCCTTTGCCGACCACCACGCCTTGCTCGACCCGAGCACGGCGGATCTGACCGGTCGCTGCCTGGAGATGCTCGCCGCATTGGGCTATGACTGGACGCATCCTACCGTCGCGCCCGCCCTCGCATTCTTGAAGCATGAGCAGGAGGACGATGGAAGTTGGTATGGGCGGTGGGGTGTCAATTATATCTACGGGACCTGGTCGGTCTTGGCCGGTCTCAGGGCCATCGGAGAGGATCTGTCAGAACCGTACATTCGACGGGCCGTGGCCTGGCTGGAGTCGAAACAGAACTCAGATGGCGGTTGGGGGGAGTCGTGCCTCTCCTACGGCGATCCCGCGTATTCCGCCAAGGGCGCTAGTACGCCGTCGCAAACGGCCTGGGCCCTGATGGGCTTGATGTCAGCCGGCATCACCGATGCCTTCAGCGTCGCACGCGGGATTCAGTATCTGCTCCGTCATCAAATGAAAGACGGCTCGTGGGAAGAGGTCAAGCACACGGGTACCGGATTTCCGAGGGTGTTTTATTTGCGGTATCACTGGTATTGCCAATACTTTCCCTTATGGGCGCTCGCCATGTATCGGAATCTGAGAGCGCGCGGACACATGCGGGCCGATGAAGTGCGCCGACAGATTCTTGCGGCCGGGTGTTATCGGTCGCAACGTTGACCGAGACGCCTGCCTCAACGGGTGAAGTGGAGCCGCTCCTGTCCGGATCGTTCGTGAATCCCATCGCCATCTTCGTCGCAACTCGCTGGGAACTGCAGGCGGCGCGGCGCGTGCTGTCCACGGATCGGACGGCGGTGGTCGGCGGAGTTTCATGCGCGATCGGGAGACGGGGAGATCGTTCCTATTGGCTGATTCAAACGGGCGTGGGCCCCGATGCCGCCGGTCTGGCCGCGCGGGCTGTTTTGCGTGAACAGCGAATGGGACTAGTGCTGTCCACGGGTTTTGCCTGTGGGTTGACGGAGGGCGCTGTCGGCGATTTGATCGTCGGAACGGATGTGCGATCCGTCCATCATGAAGACGCCTGGATGGTCAGCGACAAAGCGATAGTCTGCGACAAGGACATACGCGCGCGTCTCTGTTCCGTGGCGGAGCGGGCACAGTTATCGTTCAAGATTGGTTCGTTGGTGTCGGCGCCGACGGTAGTCTGGCAGGCGGAGGAGAAGCGTGCACTTCGGCGACTGACACAAGCGGTGGGGCTCGATATGGAAAGTGCAGCGCTCGCGACAGCGGCACAGGAACAAGGCCTGCCGGTGGCAATAGTACGGACCATCTCCGATCTCATCGATGAGGATCTCCCCCTTGACTTCAATCTGTTTCTCAGGCCCACTGGGTGGATGAAGGGGGTGCGGGCCTTGGCCTGCCATCCTTCCAGTCTCGTGGGCTTGAATCGGTTGCGGAAACAAAGCCGACTCGCGGCGGATCGATTATCAGATTGGTTTCAACATTATGCGGACGCCGAATTGGACGTCCGTCTGTCTGACTGGGGCTGATGGCAAACATCATCCAACGGTTCGGTGCCTGGGGAGTGGCGTACGTCGAAGAAATGGGCCGCATGTTGTTGTTTGTCTTGTCGGCGTTTGCCTGGTTGCTCAGGCCCCCGCTTCGGTTCATTCAAATTCTGAAGCAACTGCATTTCATCGGATATAAGTCCACCTTCGTCGTAGTCCTGACGGCCGGGTTCACTGGGATGGTCCTCGCCCTACAGGGCTACTACACGTTGCGGAAATTTGGGTCGGAGGGCCTGCTAGGTTCCGCCGTGGCGTTGAGCATGATCCGTGAGTTGGGACCAGTCTTGGCGGCCTTGATGGTGACTGCCCGAGCCGGATCGGCGATGACGGCGGAGATCGGCATTATGCGCATCACGGAACAGATTGATGCGCTCGATACGATGGCCATCAATCCGTTGCAGTATTTGGTCGCCCCCAAGCTGATCGCCGGGATCATCGGTGTCCCCTTGCTCGTGGCGATCTTTGATGTCGTCGGGATTTACGGTGGATATCTCGTGGGTGTGGATTTGCTCGGTGGCAACGATGGGTCGTACTGGAACTCGATCGAGTCGGCGGTGGAGTGGAAAGATGTGTACGGCGGCATCCTCAAATCGATCAGCTTCGGGCTCATCATCAGTTGGATCTGCTGCTACAAAGGCTTCTATACCAGGCAGAGTGCGGAAGGGCTGGGGACGGCGACGACGGAAGCCGTGGTCCTGTCTTCGGTGGTCATTCTGGTCTGGGATTATTTCCTGACGTCCGTGCTGCTGTAGACGATGATCAAGCTGGTTGGTGTCGAAAAGAAATTGGGCGGGCAGCCGGTGCTGCAGGGCATCGACCTGTCGATTCCCGTGGGAAAGCTCACCACCATTATCGGCCGGAGTGGAGAAGGCAAGAGCGTCTTGTTGAAACACATGATCGGTTTGCTTCAGCCCGATCGCGGCGAGGTGTGGGTCGGTGACGTGGAGATCTCGCGGTTGCGAGGTCATCGGTTGAACGAAGTGCGGAAGCGGTTCGCCATGCTCTTTCAAGGGGCCGCCTTATTCGACTCGCTGTCGGTGTTTGAAAACGTGGCCTTCCCGCTGCGGGAGAAGCTCAGGATGACGGGTCCGGACGTTGCGCGGCGGGTGAACGAAAAGCTCGATGAAGTCGGCTTAACCGGGATGGGGCACAAATTCCCGGCCGAATTGAGCGGCGGCATGAAAAAGCGAGCCGGGCTGGCCCGTGCGTTGGTCATGGAGCCGGAGATCATCTTGTTTGACGAACCAACCACAGGGCTCGATCCGTTGATGGCCAAGTCCATTCACGACTTGATCGTGTCGATGCATCGGCGGTTTCACTTTACGGCGGTCATGGTCAGCCACGCAATTCCGGAAATCTTCGGCATCTCCGATTGGGTGGCGATGCTCCGAAAAGGCAAGATCGCGGCGATGGCACCGGCCGCGGAGTTCCAGCGAACCACCGATCCGGAAATCAAGGAGTTCATTTCAGTCGGCGGATCAGTGGCGGTGCCCGGGGCGCCGGTTGGGTGAAAAAGAGGAGTAGGAGACATGGAAAAAGCCAAGCTCGAGTTCATTGTGGGGATATTTGTGCTGGTCGGAATATTGTGTCTGGGTTACCTGTCGATCAAGCTCGGAAAGCTTGAGTTAATCGGCGGGAATGTGTATGAGGTCGCGGCGCAGTTCAACACGGCGTCCGGGCTCAAGCCCGGCTCGACGATCGAGATCGCCGGGGTCGAAGTCGGACGGGTCCGCGGGATCTTACTCAAGGAAGACCGTGCAACCGTCACGCTGGCGGTCAATAACGAGATCAAGCTCTATACCGACACTATCGCCTCGATCAAAACGCGCGGTATCATCGGCGAAAAGTTCTTGGCCCTCTCTCCCGGAGGAGGAGGCGATCTGTTGAAGCCGGGCGATACAATTCGAGATACGGAATCCGGTCTCGATTTGGAAGAGTTGGTCAGTCAATACGTTCATGGTAAAGTGAACTAGTTTTGGAGACACGCTTGCCGGCTGCTCATAAGAGGGAATACCGTATGGAGATGATACGAACAGGTCGGGCCATGCTGATCGGCACGATGGTCGGACTGCTGGGCCTCGTTGGGATGTTCATGCCGATGCTTTCCGTCGCAGGAAGCGCCACTGAGGCCATGAAAGCGACGATCGATGAAGTGTTGCGAGTTTTGAAGGATAAAGAGCTGAAGCAGCCGGCGAAGGCCGATGAACGTCGCCAGCAATTAGAAAAAGTCGTGGGGGACCGGTTTGATTATGAAGAGATGTCCCGACGGGCGCTCGGGGCTCCATGGAATCAGTTGGCCGATAAAGAAAAGAAGGAGTTTGTCGCCCTCTTCAGGACCCTCCTGACGAACTCTTATGCCGACAAGATCGAAACCTATTCCGGCGAGGGTGTGCAATATATCAATGAACGGACCGAGAAAGAGTACGCGGAAGTGAGAACCAAGGTCCTGACCGGCAAGACGGAAATCCCGCTCGACTACCGAATGCTCAATAAGGCCGGCGATTGGCGTGTCTACGATGTCATATTGGACGGAGTGAGCCTCGTGAACAACTACCGTGGCCAGTTCTCCAAGATCCTGAAGTCGTCGAACTATGCCGATTTGGTTGACCAGCTGCGCAAGAAATCCGAAAAGATTAAAGCCCCATAAGAGCCTCCAGGATTCTCCATGATCAGGTTACGCGGCCTCGTCGCCGTCGGTCTCGTGTTCCTTGCGGCGAGCGCCGGCCTCTGCACGGCTCCGGTCGGAGCCGATACTCAAATTTTCCCCATCCCATCGGCCTCCACAAGCAAGAACGACGGGAGCGACGCCGGCTTGATCATGCCGATTCTGATTACGGATCCGGACGGCGAGCTGAATTAT
Organism: Nitrospiraceae bacterium; assembly: GCA_046717045.1. Taxonomy (GTDB): domain Bacteria; phylum Nitrospirota; class Nitrospiria; order Nitrospirales; family Nitrospiraceae; genus JBKJWE01. The sequence goes on from JBKJWE010000213.1 coordinate 9,697, forward strand.
CTGATCGCGCCGATGCTGATCAGGAATACTATCGTCGGCACACGAGGCACGATTAATTTGTTTCGGTACGAACCGGGTGGGCGGCAGATGCAGTTCATCGCCTCCTTTTCGGAGAAGATCGAGCGCAAGATCGTGTTCAACTATCTCGATCCGGCGTTCAGTAATGGCCGCTATTTTCTCAGTTTCGGCGGGTCGTTCTTCAAGAACGCGACGTCGCGGTTTTTTGGGCTAGACCAGACGACGCCGGAATCCAACGAAACCAACTATACCGCGCGTGAGGCTCGGGCCAATTGGCGTTTCGGGGTCTATGCCAACGAAGTCACGCAGATTGCCGTCGGGCAACGGGTGCGCGATGTGCAGCTCCAGCGGGGCGCGACGGATCTGCCCTTCACGGGCGACCGTTTCCCCAATGTCGAGGGGGTTCGAGGAGAGTCGATCATCGTGGGACACCGGGCGACTTTCATTTATGACACAAGAAACAGCATTTTTTCGCCGACGGACGGCATGGCGGTGACGGCTTATGCCGAAGTCAACCAGAACGTCCGCAACGGCGATCATCCGGTCTACTCGCGATACGACTTGGAGATCAAAAAGCTGTTCCCGAGTGAGTCGAAGCGCGCCATCCTGGTCGTGCGAGCCGATCTGCAAGCTACGATCGGAACACAAGTCCCGTTCTTCGAGCAAAGTTCGTTGGGTGGCCAGAACAATTTACGCGGCTACGGAGTTGATCGATTCATCGACAAACATCTGGTGTCGGTCAGTGTCGAGGAACGGATTCACTTGGCGCGCATGAAGGTCGCCGGGGTGTCGGCGGATTTCGAACTCGCTCCCTTCCTCGATACCGGCCAGGTATTCAATAGTTTTAAAGACGTCAGCTTCAAAGACTATCGTATGACGCCCGGCATGGGATTGCGCGGTATTGTCCGGCCGAATGTCGTGGGGCGCATTGACTACGGGTACAGCAAAGAGGGTGGAGCCATCTTTGCCGGGCTTGATTTCCCCTATTGAGCGCGCGTCGATCGTGGAAGGAGTCCCGCGTGTATTGGATTGTTCCAGCCGGGCTCGCGATCGCGTCGGCGCTTTCTGCGACCGTGGTCCTTGCCGAAGGATTCGGTCCCTTCCCCGTGCGGAACTTCCATCCGATTCAACAACTGGTCTTGAGCATGCCGGGCGATCGCGCGGTGGTGCTCAAACAAGGGACACTTGATGTCCGGCTGGAATTGGCTGAAACGGCGAGCGTTTACAGGGAGGTCTCCGACCAAGCCAACGCCACGATGAAGTTTGAGACCCTTCGATCCGGTCTTTTTCTCCGCTACGGCGCGACGGAGAAACTCGAAGTGGCTGTCGAGATTCCTGTGCTCTACCGCTATCGCGGCTTTATGGAGG
>JBKJWE010000214.1:0-2609 GCA_046717045.1 Nitrospiraceae bacterium
CATCCGACCAGCAACGGGAATAGAATCAACACGGCGTACCGAGCCATTTGCAAAGCGCCGATGTTTTCGCCGGTCAAGAATCGCTGGATCGGTCCCCAAAAGGCATCTTTTGATTCTCCGCTCATGGTCCCGATGATGACGATGCCGGCCGTCGTGAGCACAAGATACAGGAAGATCAAGCTGGACGGCAGCGGCGCGGAGCCGGGGATGTTCGGCACGACAAACTTCAGAAGCAGATAGACGACGACCAATAAGAGGACTGGTTTGGTTAGCGGACCCCGCATACGTGCCTCCTCAGTGCGCCTGTGCGACAGCCACTGGCGCGGACTCAGCCGCTTTCACCGGGGCGGCTGGCGCCTGGCCCGGCACTTCCAACTCGGATGGATTGACGGAAATGGGTTCCCCGCTCATTTGCTGCAGGAACGCGATCACCGACAGAATTTCATTCTTGGTCAAGCCGATCGGGTTCTTATTGATGTACGGCATCTTGGCCGGATAATCCTTCGGCAGGCCTTCATGCCGATAGTCAAGATAGATGTAGGCCTGCGGCTGCGTCATGCTTTCAAAAATGAATTCGCGGCTCAACTTCGCGCCGATACCCTTGAGATCCGGGCAACGGGCCGATTCGCTGGGACCGATGGAATGACACAACGCGCACTGGCCCTTGCTGAAGAAAATCTTCTGCCCGATCGCCGCCATGTCGGTGGGCGTCTTGACCGTCGCGATGTCGAACTTTTCTTCGGCCGGCGGCAGCGACGCCATCTGCGGCACCGCGAGGGCCACAAGTGAGAAGAGTCCGAGCACGATCGCGACGAATCCGATGACCCGTGCAAACTGGGCTCGGATGAAGAGGAGAATCAGGATTCCGCTCCCCACGACCGTGAGACCGATCAGTTGCAATATGACGACTTCGCTCATAGTCCCTCGATATATATTGCGCGATAACTGCCAGCCTTCAGCTCTCAGCAATCAGTTAAGGCTGATAGCTGACGGGCTGTTTGCTGATGGCTATTGTTTATCCAACGACTGCGATCCGCCCGCCATGGCCGGCACACCATGCGGCAACTCGCCCTTGCTCGATCCACTAGGCGCTTTCCCCTTGTCGCCCATGGTCGCCACCCAGAAGATGAACGCGACCAACATACAGAACAAGAACGTGTTCAAGGCCATGAAGGCTGCGGCATAGCCCAATGCTGGTGAGAACGCATAGGGCGAAGAATCTCGCATGACACCGTAGATATGCCAATGGACGCGCGATGACGAACGTGCATAGCCCATGAGCGTCATGAGCAGAATGACCATCACCGCATTTAGCACCAAGGCATACCCGGCGCGCGGGGGCATGCGACCCCAGACCATTTCTGTCGTCGTCTTGGCGCTCTTGAGAAGTAAGGCCGTCAGCGGCGTGATCGTCAACATCACGAAGAGGACGATCAATACTTGCGACGTCGAGAAGTAGTTAATTCGAATGATCGCGGGAACGAAGTACCCCCACACACCCAGAACGATCACCGCGATCGCCGCAATGAAGAGGACCGCGCCCATGACCGACCTCGCCACTTTGGCCCAGGTGGCCGTCTCTTGCTTGCCCGCACGCCAGTACATGATAAAGCTCATGAAGGTGACGAGGATCATCAGATTGGCCACGGTCATCTTCGCCGACATGACGCCGAACACACCGAGCAACGGATGATGCGTTCCGCCCATCTTGCGCGCCTCTTCCAAGCTGGCCACGAGGGAGTGCGGCGTCATCCAGACACCGAGACACAACAAGAGAATGATCAGCATGGCCATGATTGGTTTTCGATACTGCGCCTCAGAGCCAGGAATTCGATAGGTAATCCCCAACCAGAAATAATAGTTGGAGCCGAGGAAGAGCACCCCGATCAACATGGCTTGCAAAATAAACAACCAGGAGAGGAAGCCGCCCATGAGCGTGATGCCCATCTGCTGGTTGTACTGATAGATCTCGCGCATCAGCCAGTAGCCGGCGAAGGGCAGCGGCAACAGCCCGAACACGCCGATGAAGTTGCCGACATAACCCATCCAATCGTAGTGGTCGCGCTCTTCAGTATTCTTAGCCGACAGGTAGCGAATGCCGGCGTAGGCGCCGCAGATATACCCGCCAAGCACAACGTTGGCGATCAGACGGTGAATGTTCACCGGCCACCAAGTCGGATTCCAGGTTGCAGCCCAGGCTCTCGCGAGGTCGGAGCCTTCCGCGATCACGACCGGGCTGGCCTGGAACGTGGCCCAGGAGTTCGGCACGATCATAATGAAAAAGGCGAAAAAGTTGAGCAGGAAGCCGAGAAAAATGTGGAACGTCTTCTTGCCACCGTTCTGCATCGCGTCCCAGCCGTACCAATAGAGATAGAGCGTCACGGTTTCCAACAAGAAGAGCAGGCAATAGACGATGAAGGACGGAAAGAAAATATCCGTCAGATAGTTCATCAACTTGGGATAGAAGGCGATCAGCAGAAATAGGAGAATGCCGCCGAAGAGAGCGGTGGTCGCGTAGGAAGAGGTCAAGAGCTTAGTGAACTCCTTGGCGAGTTTGTCGTAGCGTTTTTCACCGGTCTTCCATCCGACGATTTCGCAGAGCCAGGCGA
>JBKJWE010000215.1:0-6622 GCA_046717045.1 Nitrospiraceae bacterium
GGATAAGCCCTTCAAGAGCCGTATAAGCCCAATCGGCGCGCGTTCCATTTTGATCTTCATGCATGGTCGATTAGCCAAATCATCTGGGCCCGCCCGGCACTTAGTAAAAGACATTTACCCGGCGTTGTGTTGACATAGTAGCCAACAACGACAATATTTGTCAACATGATTGAGCCCTACAAAGGTGTTTCTTTGAGCAACAATCCGAATTCTTTTCTGTCCAAACAATCGCTTGGAGGGAAATTCGACGGTTACGATTATTTCGACATCTCTTCTACCGATGTGCTGGGTACGAATTCACGCCGCCTACCGATTTCTCTAAGAGTATTACTAGAGAACCTGTTGCGTCATGAGGACGGCTTGAGCGTCAGCCGTGACGACATCGTGGCACTCGCTCATTGGCCAGAAAACCGACGATCCGACCGCGAGGTCGCATTTCACCCGGCTCGCATTCTCATGCCGGACTCCTCGGGGGCACCGCTTCTCGCCGATCTTTCGGCGATGCGAGATGCGATGAGTGATCTCAAACAAGATCCGGCCAAAATTAACCCAGTCATTCCAGTTGACCTTGTGATTGATCATTCCGTCATCGCGGAACATTTCGGGTCAAGTCAGGCGTTCCAAAAGAATATCGATCTTGAGTTCGAACAAAATCACGAGCGCTACTCATTTCTGCGATGGGCTCAGAAAGCTTATCGAAGCGTTCGGATCGTTCCTCCAGGCAATGGGATCGTGCATCAAATTAACATCGAATACCTCGCGCACCCTGTGCAGACCAAAACTGTTGGAGGCCGACAGCTCGTATTCCCGGACACCCTTGTCGGTGGCGATAGCCATACACCCATGGTCAATGCGCTTGGCGTGTTCGGATGGGGCGTTGGCGGCATCGAAGCTGCGTCCGCCATGCTGGGAGAACCAATCTCACTTCTGATTCCTGAAGTTGTAGGATGCAAGTTAACTGGAACGCTTCGCGAAGGGGTGACAAGTACAGACCTTGCACTGACAGTTGTGCAACGATTGCGAGAAGCGTCCGTGGTTGGGAAGCTCGTTGAGTTCTTCGGCTCTGGGGTTGCCGGCCTGACACTTCCTGATCGAGCTACGCTTGCCAACATGGCGCCCGAATACGGCGCCACGATGGGATTCTTTCCTATTGACGATGAAACTATCTCGTACTTGATCCAAACAGGTCGCGAGCAAAGCGAGGTAGAGCTCGTAGAGCATTACGCACGTGTTCAGGGACTCTGGGCGGAAACTGGAGAACCAACCTTTAGCAACATCGTCGAGATCGACCTGTCAAATGTGGAGACTTCGTTAGCAGGCCCGCGACGGCCGGAGGAGCGTGTTTCACTGGCAGATGTTCCCGCTGCCTTCTTAACAGCGTTTCCCAATGAAAAGATTGATACTCCGAACTTTGAATTGTTAGATCGGCCGCTGCAGCACGGCGACATCGTGATTGCCGCTATCACAAGCTGCACAAATACATCAAATCCCTCTGTCATGATCCGCGCGGGCCTGCTTGCACGCAACGCAGTTGAGCGCGGGCTTTCAACCAAACCTTGGGTGAAAGGCACGCTATCTCCGGGCTCACGAGTGGTCAGCGACTACCTTGCGAATGCGGGACTACAACAATATCTCGATGCGCTCGGTTTCCAGCTCACTGGATACGGCTGCATGACCTGCAGCGGAGCTTCCGGCGAACTTTCTGAGTTCACGACCGGCCAGACCGAGGGGTTAAAATTGGCCACGGTTCTTTCCGGAAATCGCAATTTTGAAGGCCGCATTCACTCCGCAGCCGCCGCAAACTTCATCGCCTCGCCGCCACTAGTCGTGGCCTATGCAATTGCCGGTTCCGTGTTGGCTGATTTGCGTCATACACCGCTTGGCTCCCCGAAAGGTAAGGCCCCCGTTTATCTTAGAGACATTTGGCCTTCAGACTCTGAAGTACAATCGGAAATCGACCGAGCAATTAGTCCAGCGCTCTTCTTGGATCGGTATAAATCGATTTTCGAGGGAAGCGCTGAATGGAAGAGCCTTGCTGCACAAGACATTCCGACTTTCTCCTGGAATCCGTCGAGTACATATCTGAAGCAACCACCGTACTTCTCGCGACCAGCAGCCGAAGTTCTGCGCCAATCGAAAGATATTGAGGGAGCGCGCACAATTGCGGTGCTTGGCGACAGCATTACAACCGACCACATATCTCCCGTGGGCTCGATCGATCCGAAAAGCCCAGCGGGGCTGTATTTACGATCGCAAGGCGTGAGCACCAGGGATTTCAATACGTATCTTACGAGACGAGCAAATCATGAAGTGATGATCCGGGGCACTTTCGCCAATGTGCGACTGAGAAACCAAATGACGGCAGGACTCGAGGGTGGATTTACGCGCTATCTGCCGACGGGGGAAATCATGCCGATTTATGACGCCGCGATTCGCTATCTTCAGAGCAACACGCCGCTCCTCATATTGGCGGGCAAAAATTATGGAGCTGGATCATCTCGCGATTGGGCCGCAAAAGGGACGGCTCTCTTAGGTGTGCGTGCTGTAATCGCAGAAAGTTTTGAACGTATCCACCGGTCTAATCTAGTCGGGATGGGAGTTATTCCGCTCCAATTCATGAACGGTGGAAGCGTAAATTCGTTGGGATTGGACGGAAACGAAACGATTGACATTGCGATCAACGCAAGCGCACCGCGCACTATCGCGAAGGCGGTGTTTAAGCGAGCCAATGGCACTCAGACGGAATGTGACTTGCTGAGCCGTATCGACACTCTGCCAGAACAGCAATGGTATCTGAGTGGCGGGATTTTGCCATTTGTACTGCGAAAATTGTCGGGATCGCAGCACACCGCCTGAATTTGCACGCCACGACAAGAAGGGTGGGCCCTTCGCAGGGCAACCGAGTCGAGCCAAATCTCGTACAAGCGTTTCCCCACTAGTCCAATGGCAAAGCCGTTTCGTATTTCACCTGCTTCAGCGCAAAGCTCGATCTGATATTATGAACGCCGTGAGCCTTCGAAAGACGCTGCAAAATGAAGCGCTGTAACTCTTCCATATCACTAACGATAATTCGCAGCATGTAATCGCTGTCCCCAGTCATCAAATAACATTCCATAACCTCGGGGCATTTCTGCATTAGCGCTTCAAACGCGTTCAAAACTTTCTCAACTTGTCGCTCGAGAGTGACCTGGATCACGACACTTAAGGCGAGGCCTATTGCCTCAGCGTTCACCAACGTGACGTAGCGAGAAATTACTCCCGTGTCCTCAAGAACGCGCACCCTCGCAAGACACGGCGACGCCGATAGGCCTACCCGACGAGCAAGTTCAACATTGGTAATCTTTGCGTTCAGCTGCAGTTCTTTCAGAATCCGCTTGTCTAAGCTGTCCAACCCCGCGACAGGCATATTTCACCTACATCTTAGTTATTTGCGGCATACCGTGCTTAGAATAGGCGCAAATACCCACGACTTCAACTGAAATTGACGGCTGAGACAGTGCTATTACGAAAGGAGCTCCTATGAGGTCCGAAATAAGATGAGCATGCTTTTTGTCGACGACACCGACCCGATCGAAACGCATGAGTGGATCGATGCATTTGCCGCGGTCGCACAGGCTAGCGGCGGCGCGCGCGCGCACTTCTTGCTAAGGCAATTGGAAGGTGTCGCTCGGCACAACGGCATCTTCGCTAGCGGCCAGCCATTCTCCAGCTACCGCAACACCATTCCAGTTGCACAGCAAGGGTCCTATCCCGGCGACCTTGAGATCGAACAACGTCTCACATCGATCATTCGCTGGAATGCCCTTGCGATGGTAGTCCGTGCTAACCAGGCCTACGGCGAATTGGGCGGTCATATTGCATCGTATGCCTCAGCGGCGGAGATCTTCGAGACCGGTTTCAATCACTTCTTTAGAGCTCGCACCGACAACTTTGCTGGCGACCTAGTCTATTATCAGCCGCATTCGGCGCCAGGAATTTACGCGCGCGCCTTCCTCGAAGGTCGCCTAACCGAAAGCCAGCTTACTAACTTTCGACAAGAGGTCGGAAACGCAGGACTGTGTTCATACCCGCACCCCTGGCTCATGCCGCATTTTTGGCAGTTTCCTACCGGTTCGATGGGCATTGGGCCCATGAATGCCATTTATCAGGCGCGCTACATGCGTTACCTGCAGGCGCGCGGTCTATCCGATACAACCGGACGACACGTCTGGGGCGTTTTCGGAGATGGTGAGATGGATGAGCCGGAAGCAATCGGCGGCCTTACGCTCGCCGCACGCGAAAAACTGGATAATCTAACCTTTATCATCAACTGCAACCTTCAGCGATTGGACGGTCCAGTCCGCGGAAACGGCCAGATCATCCAAGAACTTGAGTCTCTTTTCGTTGGCGCAGGCTGGAACGTCATCAAAGTGCTATGGGGCACCGAGTGGGACGGCGTATTTGCGCGTGACAAAGATCTGGTTTTGTTGCGCCGCTTCGCCGAGACGGTCGATGGCGAATACCAGAACCTCGGCTCAAAGGATGGTGACTACAATCGTGCAAAATTCTTCGATGCTGATCCCGCTACGCGTGAACTCGTGGCTCACATGACCGACCGCGAGATCAACGAACTCAAGCGCGGCGGTCACGACTTCCGCAAATTGCGGGCAGCATTTGCAGCTGCGAAAGCTCATACAGGTCGGCCGACAGTCATTCTGGCCAAGACCAAAAAGGGTTATGGCATGGGCGGGGCGGGCGAAAGCCGCATGACGGCCCACCAGGCAAAGAAGTTGGACTTGGAAGCGCTTGCAGCATTCCGAGACCGGTTTGAATTGCCGTTGTCTGATGATGATCTCAGCAAGCTGAAGTTCTATAGGCCCGACGCAAGCAGCGTTGAGATGCGTTACCTGCATGATAGACGAGCTGAGCTAGGCGGCTATATGCCCGTGCGCGTTCCTGTTGCTTCGGACGCCGGAATCAAACTTCCGACGGTCAGTAATTATGCAAAATTTGCGACGGAAGCCGCCGGTAAAGAAATGTCGACCACAATGGCCGCCGTACGCATTCTTGGTGCGCTGCTCAAAGATAGCGAGATTGGACCGCGCATTGTACCTATCGTGGCGGACGAGGCACGCACGTTCGGAATGGATAATCTATTTCGTCAGATCGGCATCTATTCGCCGCAAGGACAATTGTACGAACCTGAGGACGCCGGTTCGACTCTCTTTTACAAGGAGGCCAAGAATGGCCAGCTGCTGCAGGAAGGCATTAACGAGGCCGGGGCGCTCTCGTCATGGGTCGCCGCGGCCACATCCTACAGCGTTCACGACGTCACCACGCTGCCGTTCTATATTTATTATTCTATGTTTGGATTTCAGCGGGTCGGCGATCTTATATGGGCGGCGGCAGATCAAAGGTCACGCGGCTTCTTGCTCGGCGCGACGGCAGGACGCACCACACTGTCAGGCGAAGGGCTACAGCATCAGGACGGCACGAGCCACCTGATAGCCGCGAGCATTCCGAACTGCCGCGCCTACGATCCAGCTTACGCTTACGAACTTGCCGTGATTCTGGATCATGGCATGCAGCAAATGATCGTCAAGCAAACCGACGAGTTCTACTACATCACCCTAATGAACGAGAGCTACGCGCAGCCCACGATGCCTAAAGGCACCGCCGAAGGAATCGTTAGAGGCCTTTATAAGATTGGCTCTCGCAAAATCGAAGAGACCGAGGGAAAAGCTCGTCTGGTTGGGTCGGGTGCCATTCTTAACGAGGTGATTGCTGCAGCCGATATTCTAGCTGAAGAGTTCAAAATCGCGTCGGACATCTACAGCGCGACAAGCTTTTCCGAACTGGCAAGAGAAGCGCGCGACTGCGAGAGGCAGAATCGGTTGGAAGGACCAAGCGCGAAGCGAAGCTCCTATGTCTCTAGCTGTCTGTCGGGTGTGGAGCCGGTAGTGATCGCGACGGATTACGTGCGCGCTGTACCGCAGATGGTGGCGTCGTACGTTGATGCGCCTTTCACGGTCCTAGGGACCGACGGATTTGGACGAAGCGCCAATCGGTCAAATCTGCGCGCCTTCTTCGAAGTCGATCGTACCTCAATAGTAATAGCGACCATCGATGCGCTAGTGCGAGCAGGAAAGGCAGACGGGGCTATCCATGCGAAGGCGCTCAAACAGTTCAATCTTAACTCGGCGTCCCCAGCGCCCTGGACGGTCTGAGGCAGCCAGATGTTGAAGACGATCGAGTTGCGTGTTCCGTCAATAGGCGACTACAAGGACGTTCCCATCGTTGAGCTTCCGATCGAAGTGGGCGACTTGATAAGTGTTGATCAAACGATTGCATTGGTCGAATCTGACAAAGCTACCATGGACATCCCGGCGAGCACTGCCGGCAGAGTCGTTGCGTTAAAGGTGGCCCTTGGCGACAAGGTGAGTGAAGGCACACCTTTAATAATCATCGAAGCCACAGAGGCGGAAACTCCACCAGAGAGTCTTATCACTACGACGGAAAACCTTCCGGTTGCTAGTAGTGCATATGAGCCCAGCCAGATGCGGCCGCTAATAGCTGGCAGCAGTTTAGCACCAACTTCTGTGCCTGCGCGAGTTGGTGGCCCCTCAGACAAGCTGCCCCATGC
>JBKJWE010000216.1:0-4284 GCA_046717045.1 Nitrospiraceae bacterium
GGGACGGTTGGTACATCACCGGCGACATTGCGACCTTGGATGAGGATGGATTTCTGACGATCACCGACCGGCTGTCGCGCTTCTCAAAAATCGGCGGCGAAATGGTCCCGCATGGAATAGTCGAAGAAGCGTTGCATCTCGCGGCAGGGCTTGACCAACAGACGTTCGCCGTCACCGGTATTTCCGATGAGCGCAGGGGCGAGCAGCTCGCTGTGCTGCACACGCTCGACGAGACCCGTATCCCTGAAATCCTGGCCCAGCTCTCCTCGACCGGCCTCCCGAATCTGTTCATTCCTCCCCGCGGCAACTTCGTCAAAGTCGAGGCCCTCCCATTACTGGGGACTGGTAAGATGGACTTGCGTACACTGAAACGACTCGCCACGGAACGGCTCCGAGGAAGTGCTGAGATCTGAGTGCTGAGGACTGAGTAACCCGGAAAGCTGATAGCTGACTGCCGAAGGCTGATCACCCGAATGACATTTAACGTACGACGACTGAGAAGTCCCTCATTGACTGCCACGTCCATCTGGCCGCGCTGCCGGATGGCGACAACGGCTGCTACATCTCGCCCAAATTGCTCAAGAGTCCCCTGTTTCGTTTTCTCCTATGGAAGCACTCTCTTAAGACGGACAAACCGCGAGAGGCAAACCAGAAGTATCTCGACGACTTACTGACAGAGCTGCGCGCCTCCCGCCACGTGCAGAAAGCCGTGATCCTCGGCATGGACGGCGTCTATGACCACAATGGCCGACTCAATCAGGCGCATACGGACTTTCTGATCGGCAACGACTATGTGCTCAAGACCGCCAAAGCCCACCCGGATGAATTGCTCGCGGGCGTGTCGATCAATCCGCAACGGCGGGATGCGGTGGAAGAGATTCATCGTTGCGCCGACGCCGGAGCGGTCCTGGTAAAAGTCCTCCCGAACGCGCAGCAATTCAATCCGGCCGATCCGCAGTACAACACCTTCTACCGCACGTTGGCCGAACGAAAGCTGCCGTTCCTGAGCCACGTCGGGTATGAATTCAGCCTGATCGGAAAAGACCAATCAGTCGGTGATCCCGATCGGCTCCGTACGGCCCTGGACGAAGGCGCCACCGTCATCGCCGCCCACGCGTGCAGCTACGGCCTCATGCTCTACGAAAAGTTTCTTCCCACCTTTCATGATTTGGCAAGGCGGTATCCCAATTTTTACGCCGACATCTCCGCGCTCACGCTGCCCAATCGTTTGCGAATGCTGCTTCATCTCAGGCGTCACCCGGAACTTCAGGACCGTCTCATCTTTGGGACCGACTATCCCCTCTCGGTGTTTCATCTGGCGGCCTGGGGCCGAGTGGGGATTCGCGCGTTACGTAAGATGATCCGCACGACCAATCGGTTCGACCGGCAGGCCCTCGTTTGCCAATCACTCCAGGTCGGTTTCAAATCATTCGGCCAATTTCTCCCCCGCTCCACACCGTAGACGGCCACAATCGTGCTCTTGACGGCACAATAGACACCCCTGTAGGCTCTGCCCGCTTCACATACGCCGTTCACGCGATCACGGGAGGAGATGATGTCACATCGATTTCCGTTCCCATCGGAGCGAATGGTTTTCCTGCACGTGGCCCTTGTTGTCCTTCTCGGTTCCCTCCTTCACTGCAAACAAAAAGAAGAGTCTCCGCCTCCGCCGAAGGCTTCCGAAACGCCGTCCTCCGTTCCACAGCCCACGCCTCTCCCGGAGTCTGCCGCGAAGACGCTCGCGCCGGCCCAGGGGGAAGGTTCGACCGACTGCTGTGAGATCGTGGCCAACCCCGAACTCAAAGGCCGAATGGGGCGCCTCATCGTGCAATTTCCCGAAGGAGGCAAGGCAGGGAATACACGAGTGGACATCTTCCATCCGGTTGAGCAGAAGGCACTCGCAGGCGGGTTTGGCAACCAGACGGTTACGCTGATGCCCGGCATTTATGATGTGGACATTTCCAAAAAGCGGCTCCCGAGTGTGCCGGTGAAAACAGGCCATGACACGAGAGTGAAAGTCGGGCTGCTCCACGTCTCAGCCGGCAAAGACACTCGCATTGATATCCTCGACGCCGGCAAAAAACTCACGGGCGGCTATGGAGAGCAGACCGTCGGCCTGCCGGTCGGCGCCTTCCACGTTCAGGTCGCAGGGCAGACGGAGGGAATCGAAATCCAGGATGGGAAGGTGACGGAGTTCTAAAAAATGTTTCGGGTTTAACCCGAAACAACAAGCTGAGGTTGCCATGCGTTGGCGATTCTATCTTTTTATGACTGCGTTGGTCGGTTTCTTTGCAATGCTCGTGGGCACCACCGGCGCGTTGGCGATGTTAGGTGGAGGACCTGAGGGTGGCGAGGGTGTTCCGCCACCTGGCTGCAATACACCTCCACCACCTCAACCTGTCATTACCTCTATTTCGCCGACAAGTGGTCCGATTGGCACAACTGTGGTCATATCCGGACAGAATCTTCTTGGCACTGCGGTCCTGGTAAATGGGGTGCCAGATACCTCTCTATCCTCTGGCGGATCCAACACCAACACGGCGAAGACCGTGATTATCCCACCCGGCGCAACAACGGGCCACATCACTGCCGTTCTATGGCCACCTCCGCAATCTAATTGTCCTCCAATCCGGTCGACTCCCACAAACGCAGACATTTTTACCGTGAGACTTCGCTCCTTGTCATCCTGCTGCCACCTCGTCGCGTTTCCAGCCGGTGCGGTCCCCACAGGCAGCAGGATGGCGGTGCTCAAGGACGGGAAGGAAGTGCAGGCCGGGTTTGGGAGCCAGAACTGGCAACTGCTCCCCGGCACGTATGAAGTGAACATCTCCGGCAAAACGGTCGCGAACGTGACGGTGCAGGCCGGCCACGACACGATGGTGAAGGTCGGCGTGTTGCGTATCTCGGCCGGCAAGCAGACCAGAGGAGCGGTGTTGGACGGAGGCAGAGAGATCGCCGGCGGGCTTGGCAACCAAGTCATCGGCCTGCCGCCCGGCTCGTACGAAGTAAGAATCGCCGGCCAGACCAAGCGGGTCACAATCAGTGAGCGGATGGTTACGGACTTCTGAAGAGTTTCGCGTTTCGGGTATCGGGTTCCGGGTTCCGAGTTATCCAGAGTCGGAACGCGAAACTCACAACAGTTTTTCCCAAACCCATAACTAGAAGAGGAGGTTGCCATCAAGAACCGCGTCGGGATGGTCCTGTTCATGTGTAGCGCGCTGATCATCGGGCTCATGCTTGTCATGCTCTGGCCACCTACAGTGCCACCGGCATTCGCTCTTGATCCCCTGCTGCAATATCACCGGCATTGGCAAGGGTGGACTCGTGATGGCGCAGGAGACGGCGACCGGCAAGACCTTCCAATTTCAAGTCAATGACTCGGCGCTGATGAAGTCGTTGCGCGTTGGTCAAAAAACCTATGCCGATTTCGGGACGCAAAAGGTGTCCGTGGACGGCGCCACCCCCTGCTGCGGAATCGTCTCAGCCGCGGGCGGACCGACTGGCACCGACAAACTTCCGCAAGTCCAGATGCCGACCATTCATGCCGCAGAGCCTTGCTGCGGCGGCGTCGCCAACGCCGCGCTCAAGGGCCGGCTGGGGAGGGTGGTCGTGGCCTTTCCGGATGGCGCAGTGCCAAAAAATACCCGGGTAGACGTGCTGAAGGACGGGAAGGTGGTGCAAAGCGGGCATGGGAATAAGGCGTGGGAACTGCTGTCCGGCCCCTATGAGGTCTCGATCTCCGGCAAGAGGGTCCCCAACGTGACCGTGAAGCCAGGCCATGACACGACGGTGAAGGTCGGCGTCCTCCGAATCTCGGCGGCTAAAGAGACCAGAGTGGATGTGTTGGACGGAGGGAAGAAGCTCACCGAAGGCTACGGGGACCAGGTTATCGGGCTCCCGCTCGGCTCGTACGATATCCAGATCGCCGGTCAGACCGAGCGTGTGACGATCAGCGAGGGTCGGGTAACGAACTTTTGAAAGTGTGTGTGCTGAGAATTTCAGCGATGTCTAATACCGCAAATCAGTAAGACATCGCTCCATCCGAAATCTTCCACCTCAGAACTCATATTGGGTTTTCCATGCTGGCCATCACCCCTCAAAACTTCTGGCTCTGGTTCGGCGGAATCTGGCTGGCGGTGGGCGGGCTGTTTCTGGTGATTGGTGTCTCCGTCGGTATACATCAGATAAGGGTGAATGACCGGCTGGAAAGGGAGGGTCGCACTGTCGACGGGGTGGTGTTGACCAAAGAGATTCATACCGCCTCGCGGAAGAGTGGCTCACGAT
>JBKJWE010000217.1:0-3090 GCA_046717045.1 Nitrospiraceae bacterium
GCCCACCTTGGGTGCCCGCGCCAGGGCCGAGGTCGAGAATATGGTCCGCCGCCATCATGGTTTCCGCATCGTGCTCAACGACGACGACCGTGTTCCCGAGATCGCGCAGGCGCAAGAGCGTCTGCAATAGGCGACGATTGTCTCGCTGATGCAGGCCGATCGAGGGTTCGTCCAAAATATAGAGGACACCTACGAGGCCGGAGCCGATCTGGGTTGCCAGCCGGATGCGCTGGCCTTCGCCACCCGACAAGGTTGCGGCCGCCCGGTCCAACGTCAAGTAATCAAGCCCCACATTCACAAGAAATCCCAGTCGCTCCCGAATTTCTTTGAGAATACGCTGGGCGATCACTAATTCGCGTTCCGAAAACTTGAGTGTGGCGAAGAAATCAGCCGCGGCACGAACCGAAAGGTGCGTCACCTCGGCGATTGATTTTTTAGCAATCTTCACCGAAAGACTCTCTGGCCTAAGCCGCGCACCTTTGCACACCTCGCAAGGTTCTAATAGCGTAAAGTCCTCGTCTTCCGGACCATCGGGGGTCATGGCGAAGCCAATGCCGTCGCAGGCCGGACAGGCTCCGTGTGGGCTATTGAAGGAGAAGACGCGCGGCGTGAGTTCCGGGTAACTCACTCCGCATTTGATGCAGGCCAGCTTTTCACTGTAGAGATAAACTGTGCCGTCTTCTTTCAAGATGCCGACGAGACCGCCAGCCAGCTTCAAGGACGTTTCGACCGAATCTGCGAGCCGCCGCATCAACGCGTCGCCGGTCTTCATCACCAATCTATCGATGACGATCTCAATCTGGTGCTTCTTCTGTTTGTCGAGCACAATGTCGTCGCCCAAATCGACCAGTTCCCCATCGACCCTGGCCCGGACATAGCCCGCTCGTCGCATCTCGAGCAATTCTTTCCGATACTCACCCTTCCGCCCCCGAACAATCGGCGCCAGGATCTGGAACTTGCTGCCCTCCGGCAAGGCGCCGATGGCATCGACCATCTGTTGGACCGTCTGCGCCGCGATCTCCTGCCCACACTGAAAACAGAACGGGTGGCCGACCCTGGCGAACAAGAGACGCAAATAGTCGTAGATTTCGGTCACCGTGCCAACAGTCGACCGCGGGTTATGGCTGGTGCTCTTCTGCTCGATGGAGATAGCAGGCGAGAGCCCTTCGATGGAATCGACGTCGGGCTTGCCCATCTGTTCCAGGAATTGACGCGCATAGGCAGAGAGGGATTCGACGTACCGCCGCTGCCCTTCCGCGTAAATCGTATCGAAGGCCAGCGAGGACTTGCCCGAACCGCTTAAGCCCGTCATCACCACAAGCTTGTCCCGTGGAATCTCGACATCGAGATTCTTGAGATTGTGCTCTCGCGCACCCTTGATGATGATGGAGTGACCCATGAACGCGGGATTATACCACCCGGCCCCATTGCCTTGACACCAACTCAGATGTACGTTCAATATACGTACTGTTCGATGTGCGTCTCTGGGAGTATGGCATGCCGAAAGCAGCGCTGCGAAAAGAAAAATGGACGCTTTCGTTCGATCCGAGCTTGAAAAGCTTGGTCGTCAAGGCGGCGCGACGCCGGGGAGTCTACCCTGTGACGGTACTCGAGAACCTGGTGCGGGAAAAATTTAACCCATTCGGACATACGGATGTGGAAGACAGCGCGGAGTACGTCACCTCTCTTCGGAAACGCAGTCGGAGCCAATCTGACAAGGAATTTCTCGCCGAGATTGAAGCATGGCAAAAATCTCGGTCCTCATAGATACCGACGTCTTCATCGATTATTTTAACAGCGGCCGGTTCCATGCACTCTTCGATCCCGCCAATTTCACCGTCTATTACTCCATCATCACCAAGAAAGAACTACTCACGAAACCAGGGCTTCGCGAGTCTGAGCGCGAAGCTATTCTGACCGAATTGAGCCTGTGTCGGCTCATTCCCCTGTCCGATTCCATCGCCACCCGCTACTCAGAGCTTCATCGCCGATTTCCCGCGCTGACCAGAGGCGACGCTCTCATTGCTGCAACCGCACTGGTGAAACAGCTCCCACTCGTCACGCGGAACAAACGGCACTTTCGCGTCGTCAAAGACCTGGTCCTCTTTGGAGAATAAGCGTCCGACCGACCACTCCCATCGCCTTGACAAAGGCGGAAAGCCGGTGCTACCACCCTGGCATGGTACGAGTCGAGCAACCGCCTGTGGCACAGGATTCCCAAGCTCCACCCCAAGCCGTATCGACCTGGTCCGGTCAGGCGCGCGAACAAGCCGTTCAACGCATGTTCACGGCCATCGCCGGCGTCTACGACCTCAACAACACCCTGCTGAGCTTTGGGCTTCACCATCGCTGGAAAAAAATCACCGCATCTTATATTCCGCCCACGACTGCCGGACGGGCGCTCGATGTGGGAGCCGGCACGGCTGATTTGGCTCTGCTCATCGAACCGCGTATGGGCGCACAGGGTCGAGTGATCGCCTCAGACTTGAACCATGCGATGCTGGTCGAAGGGTTGAAGAAGATTTCGACGCGGGCCCTCACCCATCGAATTATCTGCCTGGAAGCGAATGCTGAACAATTAGGGTTTCCCGATCGCACGTTCGACGCGGTGACGACCGGGTTCTGCATGCGCAACGTCGGAAATTTGGCGCTGGCATTGGGCGAAATTCATCGCGTCCTGAAGCCAGGAGGCCGGTTCGTCTGCCTCGAATTCTCCCGACCAGTCTATGGCTGGCTCCGCAGTCTGTATGATTGGTACTCCTTTAAACTCCTCCCCTGGATCGGCACGAAGGTCGCCCGCGACAAAACCGGCGTCTATGAGTACTTGCCGGCGTCGATCAGAACGTTTCCCGACCAGGAACTGCTGAAGCAACGGCTCTTTGCAGCAGGGTTCCAGCAGGTGGAGTACCGCAATCTCTCGGGCGGGATTGTGGCGATCCACGTCGCCACCAAATAGCAAAGAGCTTATAGTTTATGGCTTATAGCACAAGCGGAGCGAGCGAATCTTTTCCCTGCCATACGCCACACGCTATTAGCCATTAGCTCCGATTATGGATTCCATTCTCTACATCTTCCTCCCCTGCAAGAAGG
>JBKJWE010000218.1:0-9190 GCA_046717045.1 Nitrospiraceae bacterium
CGTCGCTCAGGTGGACGAGGCACTCGCCGGGTTGAATTGACGCTTCGAAAGAAACAGACCCGTCCCGTATCGCCGCCGGCGGTGCCGGTGGAGATCAGCGCTCGCGGACTTTACGACTCGCTTCGACGCTATCTCGGCACCGTAGGGGTCATTCGGGATCTGTCTCAACGACGTGAGCAAGACCGGACCCTGCTCCAACTCCGCCAGCGACTCCAGAGCCAGGAGCAACTCTTCACACTTGCCCACCGTGCAACGAGCCTGTCTCGCGAGTTACACGAACCCCTCACCGCCTTGCTGGCCGATTCCCAACAACTCATGACGACCATCCGGGATGCCCGCTTGGACGATCGCATCACGGTCCTCACCGGTCACGCCCAGGCGGCGACGCAACTCGGCGAAGCCTTGGCTCAGGCCCTTGAGGAATCACGAGTGAGGTCTTCTGACGACACCCTGCATGACATTCTTGATGAAGTGTTGGCGGCCCAACCCTTCGCGGCAGGGGAGGAGTCGGGCGTTATCCGTCACTTTTCAGCCCCGTTACCGCCACCGACCGGCGAGCGCGATCTACTCGTCACGCTGTTCCGCCTGTTGCTGACCTATGCCCTCGCATACGTGGACACTGTCGGCCGATCCTCTCGCTTGATAGTGACCACCAACGCGGTCGGCCCTCGCGGAACGTCCCCGTCTATGCCTGCACTGTTCCCGCTCGCCCCGCCCACTGACGTCGAAGTCGCGATCATCGAGTCGGATCGGCCGGGCACATCGGATGCTCCGACGACTCCCCTCCAGCCCGCCAACCTTCTGGAATGCTATCAACTTGCCCGGCAAGTGAACGGGACTTTGGATCTTTCCGCGCCGATGGAAGGCCCGCTCCGCATCGTCGTGCGTTTGCCGGTCGTTGCGCTATCACACCCCATTGCACCGACACCGCCTCTGACGGTCGAACCCACGATCACGAGTCCGGTACAGGAAGAAACGCCACCGGCGCAGGCGGCGGCTATTCGCATACCTGAACCTCCTCCACTTCAACCAGAGCGTCGCCACAACCCTCGCGCTCGAACTACCCTTCCGGCCAAGATTACGCTCGATTCCGCCACATGGGACGGTACGTTGGCCGATCTCAGCCTGGGAGGCGCTTCTGTCATACTCCCCGCTAACCTGCCGGCGATCTCACGACAGGCTGCCTACATCGTGCTGAAGACCACGGTCGGCATCCTGGAATTGCAAGGCACGGCCTATGAACGGCCGACATCCCTCCCGGCCAAAACACCGCTGACACAGCTGGTGCTCACCTTTGATCCGCCGCAACGACATGAAGCTTCCGTGTTGGCCTCCTTGATCGATGCGGCCCAGGAAGAATCGCTCCCCTTCTCGCTCGAAGTCATGCTCGCCGCCCAATCCGAAATACCGCGAACGGCTCAGGACATTGAGTCGTCTGACGAACCAGCGCACCACGAGGGGCGTGAATCCATTCGAGTCGCACTGAAGCTCCCCGTCCGGCTGCATGTCACCGATCCAACTGATCGCGCTCATCGATTTCCTGCACTGGTCATCAACCTCAGTCGCGCCGGCGCCTGCGTGCAAATCAAAGCCCCCGCCGAACTCCTGCGCGGATTCGTGACGCTACATATCTCGACCACCAACAATCTCAACCAGCCAGGCGCCTACGAGCCGAGCGCGCCGGATTCCGTGTTCTCCGCGCAGATTGTCTGGTCCGCCCCGGAGCCCGTCGCGCCCAGCGAACTTCGGCCACATGGAATCGAATCGATCGTCCGAGCCGGCGTCCGTTTCCACGGGCTGACTCCGTATGCCGAGCGCGAAATCAATCGTGTCGTTCGGCAACATCTCACGTCGTTCGCGGAGACCGACGCATCGGCCCGACTGACCACGATTGTCAGCGTGTCGCGGGAATGTCGTAACTCGCGCGGCCAGGCTATCGCGATGACCGACGACCACCTTCGAGAACCGCTCACACCGAACACCCCGGTCGTTATCATCGCCCCCGGTTATGCCCAAACCGCGATGGACTATATCGCCCTCGCCTATTATTTGGCCCATCACCGCATCCGGGTTTTGCGTTACGACCATTCGAATCACGTCGGACTCAGTGAAGGCGAGTTGCAACAGACGGCGTTACGCAGCATGCAGGCCGACCTGCTGAAAGTCGTCGAGTTCGTGCAGCATACCTGGCCGACGGCTCCCCTGGTCGTCCTCGCCAGCGACGTAGCTGCACGTGCCGCGCTCAAGATGACAGCACATACACGCCCGCTCGACCTCCTGCTGCTGGTCAACCCCATCATTGACGTGCAACTCCTATTGAAAGCCGTCCACGGACACGACCTCGTGGCTGATTATCAATATGGATTGCGGCGCGGGATTACGAATCTCCTCAGCCTCAACGTCAATGTCGATCGATTCATTGGTGACGTCATTGCCGGTCGTTTCACCGATCTCAATTCGACTCTTGAAGACCTTCGGCTGCTGCGTTCTCCTCTGACCCTCTTCACCGTGCCGTCCAACGCCTTAAACGCCCTCCCACCGATGGATCTCCCCCAACCATTCATCACGACACTGGGCAGTTCCACCCGCCTGGTCAGTCTACCGGCGTCCCTTACAGGTCAGGACTTCCCCGTTGACAACCAGCATCCTCGGGCATTCCGTCAGGTGTTGGAGCAGATCATCGCCACACTCGCGGTGCCTGTCGGTGCAGTGGACCTGAACATCAAGAGCCGCAAGGCCCTCCATCGGCAACAGGTAATTGAGATGGAACATCTCCGCCTTCGGCACAATCTGTCCCAGGTAACCAGGGAAACGCTCTGGATCGCCTACCTCCAGCAGCTCCCCCAGCTGAGCAATCTGCACGAATACTGGAAACTGCTGGACGATCTCTACCGACTACTCAGCCCGCTCGATCCCGGCTCGATCATGGTGGATGTAGGTGTCGGGCATAGCGATCTGGCCCGCGCCACAATGGTCAATCAAGCCTACCGCGCCCGCCATCGTGGATGGGCGATGGAACAGTCGCCGCGCTTTCTCGGTGTGGCCCGATCGAGAGACACGCTCACAGCAGCTCGATACGCGTTCACGACGCTCTCGCGCGAACTCGACGCCGATTTTACCGGAAGCTTGACCGTCCACCCATCCTTGATCACCGATTGGGTGCACGCCGATTGGACGCAATCGCTCCCCTTTAAGACCGACGCCCTTCACCGCATTGTTTGTAATCTATCTCTCCCCTTCGTCCCTTCTCCGCTGATCACTCTCCGTGAATTATTGCGCATCCTTCATCCACAGGGGCGCCTCGTACTGACGGCCTTCCATCCAGACACCGACTTAACGGTGCTCTATCGTCGCCACCTACAGGAGGCCAATCAGGATGAGTTCACCACGCAATCCCAGACGCTTCTCCATTACCTGGGTCGCCTGCGAGAGGCGATTCGCCACGGACTCCTGCATACCTTCGACCGAACCGCTCTCAACGCACTCCTCCGACATTCCGGTATCGCCCCAGTCCGCATCATTACGACGCTAGATGGGCATGCTCTCGTCGCCGTCGTCGAAAAGGGAAATTCCTCTAGCTGAGTGCTCATAGTCGGTGTATACTCCCACGCGTACATCTTTGAACGCAGGTCTTCATTCGGCTAGAATCGGCTGCCTGCGGATCGGCAACAGGAGTCCGCGTTTCGTCCTGTACATATATGACCACACACCCCCCCCACGGGGACACCATATCGCCTTCCATTGAGAATTCGCTGGAGATCATTACGCGTTTTTCCACCGACGTGGGGGCGATTACCGATCTCACAACGCTGGGCCATCGCATCCTCAACGAATTGTGCCACGTCGGGACAACAACCCACGGTGCCTTGTTTGTGATAGACCGGGAACGCGAATGTTATCGACGCATCAGCACCCTGGGTGATGCGGCGCCAACGGTGTTTCCTAGCACCTTCCCGATTACCCATGCCGTGCCGCATCACCTGACCCAGGCGCAGCCATCTTCGAGTCAGATCTATTCCGCGATGACATCGCTTCCGCTTGTTGACGACGAAGCCGTCCGTGCCGCCTTGGCTTCCATGCAAGCAGTCCGCGCCGTCCCCCATCTAAACAAGGGGCGATTGATCGGGTTTTCTCTCTTGGGACCTATAACACCTCCCGTCGAAGACGGCGTATGGATGGGCTCACTGCTGGCCGCCCTGGCGCAAACAGCCACGAATGCGCTTGACACGATTTTGCTGTACGAAGCCCTGCACCACTCGCACATGCTCATGAAACGTACGGATCGACTCAAATCGCTGGAAACGATTGCCGGCGGTTTTGCCCACGAAATTCGGAACCCGTTGACCTCGATCAAAACGTTCATTCAGCTGGCGCCGGAACGCAAAAACGACCCCGATTTTATCAAGGAATTCAGCCGGGTTGTCTTGGACGACGTGTATCGGATCGAACGGCTGATTCAGGAAATCCTGGACTACGCCCGCTACATGGAGCCCAAGCTGACAGAGGAGGATATCAACGACATCGTCGCGTCTTGCCTGTATTTCGTCGACGTCAAGGCCGACAGCCTTGGGATCAAGATTGAAAAAGAATTGGCCCCCGACCTGCCTCGTGTCATGCTGGACCGTCAACAGATCAAGCAGGTCTTCCTCAACCTCTTCCTCAACGCCATGGACGCGATGGACGACCGAGACGGATCCCTGCGCGTTCGCACCAGGATGTTGAGCAAGCCCAATGGAAAACCGTGGGTGCAGATCGACGTCGAGGATACCGGTCAATGCATCCAGGACACGAATCTCGATCACATCTTCGATCCATTTTTCACTACGAAACACGAAAGCGGCGAACACGAAGGGACGGGCCTCGGTTTGACGATCGTGCATCAAATCATCCAAGAACATCACGGCGAGATTCGAGTCACCAGTGAGGTCGGCGTCGGGACGAAGTTTGTGGTGAGCCTGCCGGCCTTACCGTCATAACTCCTATGAGGAACCTGTGGAAACCAGTTTAAAAAAGCGTGTGTTGCTGATTGACGACGAGGCGCGCGTCAGAGCCTCATTGAAAGCCGTCCTCGAACCGACCTACGAAACCATCCAGGCTGCCGACGCCCAGGAAGGCCTCGAGATGTTTCGCAAGGAAGCCCCTCACCTCGTCCTGTTGGACGTGATCCTTCCTGGAACAGATGGTCTGTCGGTGCTTCAGACGCTTCGCGCGGAGGACCGGACCCTTCCGGTCATCATGCTGACCGGAACCAAATCCGTCAAAACCGCCGTGGATGCCATGAAAATGGGCGCGGCTGATTACCTCTCAAAACCCTTCGAGTTAGAAGAACTTCGCATCGTGGTGGAGCGGGCCCTCAAGGCGCAGGAACTCCAGCAAGAGGTGAAACAACTCCGCGCACAAGTTGTCCAGCGCTATGCCTTCCATAACCTGATCGGCAAATGCCCCCTGATGCAGGACATCTACGGCAAGATCGAGCAGGTCGCCGACAGCCGCACCACCGTCCTCATCACGGGCGAAAGCGGAACCGGAAAAGAGCTGGTCGCGAAGGCCTTGCACTACAACAGCGCACGACGCGATCGTCCATTCGTCGCGCTCAATTGCGCCGCGCTGCCCGAGACGCTCATTGAAAGCGAGCTCTTCGGACACGAGAAAGGTTCCTTCACCGATGCGACCGCCCGGCGCGTCGGTCAGTTCGAGCAAGCCAACACCGGCACGCTGTTTCTCGACGAAATCGGCGATTTGAGCCCCATGACGCAGGCGAAATTGTTACGCGTCCTGCAGGAACGGGAATTCACCCGCATCGGCGGCGTGCAGCCCATCAAAGTCGATGTACGCATCATTGCGGCCACGAACAAGACCTTGGAAGATCTGGTGAGAAAAGGACAGTTCCGAGAAGACCTGTACTACCGCATCAACGTGATCGCCCTCTACCTGCCCCCGTTGCGCGACCGCGGCGAAGATATCCCGCTGCTCGCCAAACACTTCCTCTCCAAGCGGATCGAAGAGGAAAACCGCGCGCGCCAAGAATTTTCCAAGGACTCCGTGGAGCTGCTGAGCCGGTACCCCTGGCCGGGGAATGTGCGAGAGATGGAGAATATTATCGAGCAGGCCTTCATCTTTTCCAAAGGCTCCGACAGCATTACGCCCGAGCATCTTCCGACGATCTTGCGTAACGACACCCGCTCGTCCTCCCTCCGTGACGACACGCTGGCTGGACGGCTTTCGCTCGAAAAAGCCGTGATGGAATTCGAACGAGAGATCATCCTGGATGCGCTCAAGCGCACCCACTACGTTCAGACCCACGCGGCCAATCTCCTCGGGATCAGCCGACGGATGCTTAAGTACCGGATGGATACCTTAGGTATCGGCCGTCCCGACAGGGACGTGAATACGGAACCCCAGCCTGGCGTGCAGGAATAACACACATTCCTGAGCCTTCTGCGTCGTTTTATGCACGGACAGAGCAACTATTTCGGTCTTTCCTACGTAGACATTCGTATGTGGGAACTACATATGGCCCCCTCAAGCATCGCCGCCACATCCCCTTGCGGCTCATATCGTAAGTTGGCGAAACGGAACGAGAATTGCTTGAAAAGCAGACATTCTTAGAGGTAGAGAGCATCCATGAACTCATCATTGGGCCAGGAACCAGCAAAACACAAACCCACCGTCCTCGTTGTTGACGATGAAGCGGGACCAAGGGATGCGCTCAAAGTGATCCTTCGCCCCTTCTTCAACATCCAGTCGGCCGAATCCGCTCGCGCGGCGATCGAGGTGCTCAATTCTCAGCAAATCGACCTCATTACACTGGACCAAAGGCTGCCTGACCGGCAGGGGATGGATCTGCTCCAAGACATCAAGCACGACCATGCGGATGTCGAAGTCATCATCATCACGGGATACGGCAGCCTCAAGTCTGCCATGGAAGGTATTCGCCATGGTGCGGCCGGCTATCTTTTGAAGCCATTCAATGTGACCGAATTGATTACGCTGATTAACCAGACGCTGGTGAAAAAACAGCGTTTGGATTTTCTACGGCAGGCGTTAAAGACCTCGGCGGATCTGTGGGGATCGGAAAGCCGGAGCCGTCAGGCCTGGAACGATCTCATGGCAGGGTATCGCGCCGTCGACGCTACCACCCCAGCCAGCGCAATCTCGCCCGAAGAGACGTCGGACCTTCTCCCCCTGCTGTCCGACCTGCTTGAAGCGAAAGATCGTCAACTCTTGAACCACTGCAGCCGAGTCAGTTTTTACGCCACACTCCTGGCGAATCGCATCAATCTCACTCTGCCTGAGCAGAAATCCTTGGCGCTGGGAGCGTTTCTCCATGACATCGGCAAGATAGGACTCGATCCCTACCACTTCGCGGACGACGAAATCACGTCGACCGAAGCGAGTGAAGAGAAAACGCAGCACCCGGAGATCGGGGCAAAAATGGTGTTGCCGTTAGGATTACCGGCTGAGATCGGACAAATTATTTCCTACCATCATGAACGGTGGGACGGGCTTGGATATCCGTACGGACTGCAGGGAGAAGGTATTCCCCAACTGGCTCGTATCGTCTGCCTCGCGCAGGCTTTCGACCATTTAACCGCCGAGGTCCCTGGACGAACACCGCTGTCCATCGACGATGCCTGCCACTACATGTCGTCTCACGCCGGTACGCACTTCGATCCAATATTTACACAGCTGTTCGTTCGTGTGGCTCAAGAATGTAAAGCGTCTCTTCCCGCAATGGCCATGGCCACTACACCGACCGACCGATCAGCATCCTAACCGCCTCAGCCTCAGCTTCTGTCTTTCGCTCCAGCAATCAATTCGGCCGCCGTCTCGCGAACTTTCTTGGTGATCGTCATTCCGCCCAACATGCGTGCGATCTCCTCCTCCCGTCCCATCCCCTTCAGCAGCCGAACCGAGGTCGATGTCCGTTGATTCTCCCGTCCTTTCTCCACCAATAGATGATGCTCTGCTTGAGACGCTACTTGTGGCAGGTGCGTGATACAGAATACTTGGTGAAACGCACCGAGCTTCCGCAATCTGGTCCCCATCGCAGCCGCCACAGCCCCTCCAACACCACTATCGATTTCATCGAAGACGAGCACCGGCACGTGATCCATCTCAGCTAACACCGTTTTCAACGCCAGCATGATCCGCGACAGTTCTCCTCCCGACGCTACGCGCCCCAGGGGCCGAGGCGGTTCACCGGGATTGCTCGACAAGAGGAACTCGACCCGATCGCACCCTGTCAGGCCGAGAGCTGTTTCAGCCTGGTCACTGGACATCATCACCTGAAAGGCCGCCGCACCCATCTTGAGCGCAGCCAGTTCCGCGGCAACGAGCTTGGTGAGACGCCTGGCAGCCTCACTCCGTTTCTTCGAGAGCTGCTGCGCCATGGTCCGGAGAAGTCGACCTTCCTCTTCGATCTGTGCGGTCAACTCGGCGATCCTCCCCTCTCTCGTTTCCAACTCCAGCAACTCGTCTCGCACCCGGCGACCTGTCTCCAACACCGCCTCGATCGAACCACCATATTTTTTCTTCAATTGGTGGACCAACTCCAACCGATCCTCAACGACGGATTGCCGATCGGGATCGGCCTCCAATGTTTCCATGTAGCCCCGTATTCGCCCGGCCACATCTTTCAGGTGGACTGTAGCCTCGGCAACCGCATGACCGCAGTCCGCCATCGTGGGGTCGATCTGCTCTAATTCAGCCACCAGACGCGCGAGACGTCCGAGCCCTGTCAACACCGCCTGCTCGTCCCCTTGTATATCGTCGTACGCCTGATGCGCCAGTTCACCCAATCGATTCGTGTGCATCAGGCGTTGCCGCTCAGCTTGTAACGCCTCCTCTTCTCCCGCCGTCACAGCAGCCTGTTCGATTTCTCGAGACTGGAATCGCAGCAAGTCTTCAAGCCGCTCACGGTTCACCATGACCGTCTGCCGAGACGCCAATTCCGTCTGCAACCGTTTCCACTCCTGATAGGCTCCTTCATAGCGTGTCCGTAGGTCCTGGAGGCGACCGAATGCGTCCAGAGCCTCTAATTGGCTCGCGGAGGCCAACAGTGATTGCTGATCATGTTGGCCGTGGATGTCCACAAGTGTTCCGCCCAAGTCCTCGAGCATCTTGACCGAACAGAGGCCGCCATTGAGATATACCCGGTGACGTCCGGATCGAGACAAGACACGCTTGA